>JALNVJ010000186.1 GCA_023227645.1 Bacteroidales bacterium
ATTGTAGATTTGGTACTTTTCTATTGTACGCTTTCCTTTGTAATTTCTATTTAATCTATCTATCCAATTGGTTGAGTAAATCATATTGCGTATATTATAGTCATAGTTGATATAAGTAAAGTATAATCTATATCTATCTTTATCTGCTGCAAGATCTGCAAAACTTGTGAGTTCCATCTTATTTATAGTGCAAAGGTCTTGTGTTTGTTTTGTATTATTCTTCGAATATCTTATCTATGTTTTCAATTTCAATCTTGTGAAGTATTTTTTTACCCCACGGAGTTATTTCACAGTTCTGGCAAGAAAACAATTGACCAACAATTCCTAGCATATCCTCTGGTCTCAGGCTTTGACCTTCCTTAATGCAAAGACGTTTCGACATTGAGAGTGCTACCTTATAATATTTAGGAGCTGTTGCCTCCATATTATCATTTATCTCGTATAAAAGATTTTCTAAAACAATTTGTGCTTCTTCTGAACTAAGATTATTTGGAACTCCTGTTATATTAAAACTACCTTCTTTTTGATATTCTATCATAAAGCCATATTTCCTTATTTCTGAAAGAAGTTCTAGCAGGAGTGAGGTATGAGTTGGGGAAAAGAAGTGATTGTAGGGGAAGAGTAGTTGCTGACAAGAAATATCGTCGTATTGAGATTTAGAAAACTTATCGAAAAGAATTCTTTGAGAGGCTCTTTCTTGGTTAATTATTAGAATGCTATTTTTAGTCTTGGTTAGGATATACTTGTTTTGAACTTGTATTACATCAATGTTTTTATCGCAATAGTTTTGATTTTGACTTTGATTTAGACTTTCTTCAACCGAATAAATGTTTATACTTGAGCCATAGCTAAGTTTTTCTTTCTTAAATGAAAAGGCATTATATGTATCTAAATTTTTAGAACTTATATTTGCCCAATTACTTGAATTATCAAATGCTGATGAACTATTAGTTTCTTCTTTGTTTTCTGTATTATTATCGAAGGGATTGAAGTTGGGATCGAAATTTGTTTTTGGAATAATTGGTATCTCCCCTTCTTTTAAGGGTGTAAATTCAAAGTTTCTATCAGTATTAAAGTCTAATTGGGTTGCAAGAGTAAATTGCCCAAGTCCTTTTTTAGTGGCTGCATGTAAGAGTGCGTATATAACTTTATCATCTAAAAACTTAATCTCTGTTTTGGTTGGATGGATATTTACATCTATGCTTTCAGGGTCAATTTCAATATTTATAAAAAATGCAGGATAGGTTTTTTCGGGAATTAATCCTTGATATGCCCTATCAATACTATTAGCCAAATAATGATTTCTCATAAACCTTTTGTTTACAAAGAAAAACTGTTCACTTTTATTTTTCTTTGCATATTCTGCTTTAACGATAAATCCAGATATCTTAATTGAATTCATTTCTTCTTCAATAGGTAAAAGTCTTTCGTTAAATGATTTTCCAAATAAATCGATTATCCTCTTTTTTAAATTTTGATTTTCAAGTTTATGAATTAGTTTATCATTATTATAATATGTAAAGGCAATATCGTTATGTATTAATGCAGTATTAAGCAACTCATTAAGGATATGATTGTTTTCAACGCTATCTGATTTAAGGAAGTTCCTCCTTGCAGGAACGTTATAAAATAAGTTCTTAACAGCAATTGAAGTGCCTTTTTCGCAAGATACAGGTTTTTTACTAATGCATTGATTGCCCTCCATTTCAATAAGGGTGCCTAATTCATTGTTTTCTTGTTTAGTTTTCATTTCAACATGAGCAATAGCTGCAATTGAGGCAAGTGCTTCTCCCCTAAAACCCATTGTTCTAATATTGAACAAGTCTTGAGATGTTTGTATTTTGGAAGTTGCATGGCGTTGAAAAGAAATTAGGGCGTCATCTTCATTCATTCCAGAGCCGTTATCTATTACTTGAATTAAGGTTTTGCCTGCATCTTTTACTATTAGCTGAATATGGGTTGCTTTGGCATCAATTGCATTTTCAATTAGTTCTTTAACAACAGAGGAAGGCCTTTGAACAACTTCACCAGCAGCAATTTGATTAGATAGATTTGAGGGTAGGAGTTTTATTACATTAGTCATTAGCTTACCATTTTTCAATGTAAGTTAATAGAAAATAGATTGCAGCCATAAGAAGGGAGGCAATTATTATAATTTTTGATGCTGGAATTGGTTTTCTGAGTTTATCGTCTTTCTTTTCATTCATTGCTTGACGGAAATCAATTCTTCTTTTATATGATGTACCTTCAATTTCACCGTACTGAGCTTTTAGTTTCTCCAATTCTTCCTTCTTAGAGTCATAAAACCTTGGTTTATACTCAAATTTTCGAGGTTTTCTGGTTTGAAAGAATGCCATAAATTTTATATTTAATTGTAATTGTTTTAATAATATTATTGCAAAATTAGTGTTTTTTCTCCTCTAACTAAAAATATAACGTATAATTTCACTAATTTTGCACGCTTATTCATATTATAATATAGTATTTATTTTTTCCAAAATCATTTAGTTATGACAAGTAATGAGATTCGTAATGCATTTTTAACCTTTTTTGAAGAGAAAAAACATACAATAGTACCTTCTGCTTCAATGATTGTTAAAAATGACCCAACATTAATGTTTACTAATGCTGGGATGAATCAATTTAAAGATATTTTCTTAGGTAATAGTCCAAAAGCTTCCCTTCGTGTTGCAGATAGTCAAAAATGTTTGAGAGTATCTGGCAAACATAACGATTTGGAAGAAGTAGGTCATGACACATATCACCATACAATGTTTGAGATGTTGGGTAACTGGTCTTTTGGTGATTATTTTAAGAAAGAATCTATTAAATGGGCTTGGGAATTTCTAACAGATATTTGTAAATTAGACCCCAATGACCTTTATGTAACTGTTTTTGGAGGAGATGAAAAAGATAATCAACCTAAAGATATTGAGGCTTATAATATTTGGGCAGAGATTGTTGAAAAGGACAAGATAATTGATGGTTCTAAGAAGGATAATTTTTGGGAAATGGGTGAGCAAGGTCCTTGTGGTCCTTGTTCTGAAATCCACGTTGACCTAAGAACAAAGGAAGAAAAGGAAAAGATTAAGGGTAGAGATTTGGTAAATAATGACCATCCCTTAGTTGTTGAGATATGGAACTTAGTTTTTATTCAATTTAATCGATTAGCAAATGGAAGCCTTGAGCTTTTAAAAGAAAAGCATGTCGATACAGGGATGGGATTTGAACGTTTATGTATGGCTGTTCAAGAAAAACAATCCAATTATGACACAGATGTTTTTCAAACTTATATTCAGTTTTTAGCAAAGAAAGCTAATAG
>JALNVJ010000187.1 GCA_023227645.1 Bacteroidales bacterium
ATAACCTTAGCACTATTCTTGTTCAAGAACTTGCCTGATATCAAACATTCAAAGGATTTTTCCTGATATTCCTTAGCCTTTAATCTCAATCGTCTTTCATTTTGTGGTAAATCATGCCCAAGTTCAAAAGCTAAATCGCTACAAGTCGAACAAATATTTGCCCACAAGTTCTTATTATTCCCACCTAAAGCCTTGATAAAAGCCTTAGAATTGTTAGTAATTTTTATCAATGTATCCAATACTTCAGCATTTTTAGAGTATTTTTCCTGAATTTCGAACGGTAAAAATCGTCCATCTGCCAAAATATAGTGAGCAAAGAACTCACGAGCTTTATAATTAGTTTCAACCGATTGTTTAAATAATTCTTTAGCGTAGGAAATAGTACCACAAATCTCATCGACAGTCTTTTGAATTTCAAAAGGTAAAGATTTATAGTCAACCATAGCCTCACGACCATTGCCACCAGTAGCCACTCTTTTAATCTTTTTCTTATGAAGCATCCATTTGTAATTTGCTGATGTCAATATTCCAGAACCAACAAGCTCTGAAAAACTAACACATGTAATATTATTAATAACTTTAGGCATAATTACTTTTATTTATTTGATTCCAGCGAGGACTCGAACCTCGAAGTTGCAGTGAGAGTGAAAAGGATTGTCAGCTACCTTTTTTACAACCTATAAACCTATCTGGAAATTTTTACTTACATTTGCGTCGCCAAACCCCTAAATAGTAAGTATTATGAAAAAATCTAATGGGTTCATAACCTTTTTTTGTCATCCTGATCCATCTCTTGCTTTTCCTTATGTGAAAGAACACCTTTGCCCCATCCTGGAGATGTATAAACTATCTTATAGGATCTTGGAGGATAATAAGGTCTATCCAGAGGTTTTAAGTCTTGACACTTGCATAATTTTTGAAATTGAAAGTCCGATTTTAGACAAAAAAGCGAAATTCTATTTAAATATGATCTTACAAGGTGCAGCAGGGATGATACTGCTAAACAAAGATGTTTTTTCATTTCAATTCTTTCCATTTTCGTAAAAATTTAAATTAATAACTATCAATAAAACTCTTAGCATCCTCAATTTTTTCAAGGCTCATCTCAGGATATCTGCTGCCTGCAGGTTGCATCAACTCCTCAGGAGTAAATAGATCCCATGCCTGTTCCTCAGCATTCCACTGAAGCAACCAACCTTTATACTTAACTCTCTTTTCCATTTTGATTTATTTTTTAATTTTTAACTCCTTAATCATTTTAATACCTGCAATTATCATCAACACGCCGATAAACAGATGAAAAAAGCCACCCCCTAACCACAACCACACAGCATTAACCCCAACTGCAAAAACAGCTAAGCCCAACATCATTGAAAAAACTGCCACGAAGTAGCCAATACCTCTTATTGCTTTTGTATCCTTCATTTTATACCTCCTTATTTTATTTCAGCACCGCCATTTTCCAAGGCGATAGCACGAATAAGTTTATACTCTTTTATTTTTGATTTTTTAGGAACAGCACCGCTTAGTGCCCTACGAATAGTAGGTCGAGACGCGGGAGCCTTTAAAATCATTAACTTATCTTCAATCACTTGCATTTTCCCGTAAGGAATAAGAATTTGTGTTGCCATTTTTTATTTTATTTGGTTTATAATATTCTATTTTGTACTTTTGTTGCACTTTCTAAACTGAAAGACGAGGCAAATATCTAACTATTTTACGAACCGACCAAATAAAAAATGGAAAATATTACGAAAATAATTACACGACTTTCTCAATATGCTGAATATAAGCATATTAATTTTAATCAAATTAGCATTAAAATAGGTGTAAGTAATAGCTATTTTTCTAAAATGGAGAAAAATAATGGCTCTTTTGGTGAAGAAATACTACGAAAAATCTTACTAAATTACGAAGAAATCAATCCAGAATGGCTTCTTACAGGGAATGGAAAAATGCTAAAAGAGACGTATGTTAAGCCTGTTGAACCTGAAAACAAGGTAAAAGAATCATCACCTATATATAATAAAGTAGACTATAAAGAAAAATATTATACACTATTAGAAGACTATCATAAACTAAATGAAGAGAATAGAGAACTAAGAGAACAAAAAGAATGTGGATCCACTCAATCCCAAAAATCAAAAAATAATAAATCCCTGTTGCCTGTGTAATTGCATAATCATACAGCAACTATTCAAAAGCATAACAAGCAAATAATATATTATGAGTAGAATACAAGAATTAAAAGAGCAATTAGAACAAATATATGCTCTCCCATGTCCTGTTTGTGGACATCAGTGGACATACGAAATAACATCAGAAACATCTTGGAAAGAAATTCGCAATTGTGGATGCTCTGAATACTTTAAACTAATTGAAGAAAGAAAAACTATTTATTCTCCTCTAAAACGCCAAGAATAATAAATCCAGAAGCCCTATCGAAAATAGTGTCTTTGGGATATTTTTCTAACATTTTTTCAATCCTTTCTCTAAGTTCTTTTTTAGAGAATTGGTATTCTATTATCTCATATTTTGTAAAATCAACTTTTACAGGGAACTTTTGGTCCATAATGGTACATTTTTTTGTTCTTTATGTAGCAAAATTATATCAAAAATTCCAAACACGCACACAAAAGAACAAAAAAAGTTCTCATAACGCTATTTCTATCAATCAATTACTATTAAAAACCTATTAAAAACAAATGTATTATAGGGTACAACTCACGCAAAAAACATATCAAAAACACAATATTTTGGTATCTAAACCCCAAAACTAAGCATATAAAAACTGTTAAAAGACTATCCCCAACTTTTCGTTTTGTCTATCCCCAACTCTATCCCCAACTCTATCCCCAACTCTATCCCCAATCCCAAAAATCCATAAAGTCCATCGTGTCCCTTGAGTCCATCAGGTCTATCATATTCATAATAACATCAAAAGAAAAAGGCGTACCAGTAAAACTACCAGTACGCCTAAATATAACGTTACATCCTATTAAACAAAGGAATTATACCCATTCCAATAACATATTAAACCCCCATTAAATCATAATTAAACCCCTATTAAACCTAAAGCCTATTAATAGGCAAAAATATTAAACCAAAATTAAACCAAATTAAACCTAAAGCACATTTCGTTTTGAAATAGACAACCTAACCAAAACCCCAAAATCGGCAAAAATATAAATCATAACTATTTGAAAAACAAGTAAGATAGTAGATGTAAAGAACTCATCAAAAATAAAAATAGGCAAAAATATATTAGTACATTTGGATATCCCCCTTATAAACTGCGTCTATTTTTTAAACGCTGCAAT
>JALNVJ010000188.1 GCA_023227645.1 Bacteroidales bacterium
AAAGTGCTTCTTGCTCTTGTTAAGTCATTGCAAGGAGATAAAGTTTTCTTTAAGTATTTAGCAGAGAATTGATATATTGAACTTGCAGCTTGGTCTAATTGTGTAAGGGGTGATGTAGAGGCATTAAAATGGCTTTTCAACAATGAATACCCAACTCTTGCCGTTCTTAGTAATGCAATAGATGGAGAGAAGCATGCACTTAGGTGGATTGAATTTACAAAAGATGAATTTTTAATTAATTTTGTAGCTGCTTGTAGAGGAGATCAAAAAAGTTCTATGTGGTTTAAGGCTAAAGGGCTTCAAGTCTTTATTTATATGATAACTGAAATTAGAGAAGTTTTAAAGGTTCAGGCAAAGGATAGTGTTTTTTGGTATAGATGGAAATGGTAGATTATGATAAGGGAAAAATTATATAAATCAGGATACTTTAATGATACAATTAGTAGTGCTATTTTATTTATTGTAGCATATTTATTTGTTTTATATGTTTCATTATTCTCAACAGCTTTTATCTCTTTCACCAACCATCTAACAATGCCTATAGAGATTGATAAAATTGATTTTGATAGATCCACCTCTGCCAATGATTCTGTTTGGGAGTCTGCAGAGAATATTTTTACAATCTTCTCCTTCTCGCCCTTAGTTGTTTTTATATTAGGACTTTTAGCAATAATAGCAACTAAAAAAACGCAAAACAAAATTCTTGGAGTTCTCCTTTTTTGGATTGTATTCCACAGTATTATTCGCCTATTTGGAGATTTTTTATTTGGACATGTATTCCACCTCTGGGGTCCAAATCTTGTTTCAGACTTTATGGGAATAACACACCCAAACTTCTATCCAAAATTAATATTAGTAACACTATCTCTGATTTCAATTTTATGTATCCCTATTTTTCTTGTGTCTTTAATAAGTCCATTCTTTAATCCAATAGCCAATAGAGCAGATGAAGGAGTTAAGATTAATTTTATTTATCCTTCAATAATAGGTGTTTTATTTTTATTTCTATGGATTAGTCCTTCTTTCTATATAAATGAAATTTCTATACTAATAACATCAATCTTAAGTGTTCTAATCTTTTCAAATTATATTGTGAAGCGATATAAATTTATTTCTCTTTCAGGGGAATATCTTTCTAATGATAGGTTTAATATAAAATTTGGTTTTAAATCATTAATAATCACTATTATCATCCTAATCCCAATTAAAATTATTCTTACTAATGGAATTGTTTTAAGAAGCTCTGGTTATAGGAGAGATCAACTTGATCAGATATTTTACACATCTCTTATTGGAGCTTTAATACTACTGTTCTTATTTTTTATATACTATATTATTTTTTCAATTAAAAAGAAAAAAGATAGGCTTAATAAAGAGTTAATTGAAACTCTTGAGAATATTGAACAACAGCAAATGGATACAAGTATGTTGGAAGGAACTAAGTGGAGTAATATTGGTGATAATATTAGAAAAGCCGAAAGTTATAATTCAGAAGAATAATTATCCTTAATCTATTTTTATTTTTTTTGTCTAAATAAGAGGAAGTCTAAAAGCAAGATAATTAGAATTGTTGAGACAGAACTTATAGTGATTCTTAAAAGGGTTTTGAAAAATTCAGCAAAACTAAATATTTCAAAAGTAAAATAGAGGAAGTGATGAATGAAAACTAATATAGCCAAATAAGGTAGGAAGTTAGATAATCCCATCTCTGCAATTGATGGACGTAGGTTCGATTCAATTTCTTTGCCCGAAAAGAAGATATTTATAAATAAGGGTCTAATAAATCCAATAAAGGTAAGGATAGCACAATGCAGTCCAATATAACCTGCAAATATATCCACCGCAATTCCCATTGAAAAAGAAAGAAGTAAAACAGCCCATTTAGGAGTATTGGTTGGCAGCATTAGAATAAACCATACATAAACTATTGGATTAATATAACCTACAAAATGCATTCCATTAAGTATGAAAACTTGAAATGCTCCAATTAGTATAAAATGTAAAAATCCAAGTAAAATATCCTTATTCATCTTTAATATCTTTTGTTAGCTCTGCTTGTTCTTCTTTAAAGAAGTTTTTCACAATGTAAACATACTCTAATTTATTATAATCAACTGCGAACTTAATATCTACAACATAGAAACCAGTGCCTTTATCTTTGTCAAAATGAGTAATCTTTCCAACATTTATACCTTCAGGGAAGTCTTGAGAGAAACCACTTGTAATAATAGTATCACCAATCTTTAGTGGAATTGAAGAAGGAATATCAACTAATTTACCTTTCGAATAATTTATTCCATCCCAAACCAATGTGCCCGATATCTTAGTCCTTGCATTCTTAATATTTGGACGTGAATCTTGATGAAGTACACTCATTACTAATGAGAAATTCTGAGAAGAATTAATAACTACCCCAACAATTCCGTCAGGACTAATTACCCCCATATTTTCTCTTACACCATGTAAACGTCCCTTATTCAGAATAAAATAATTATTCCTCTTATTGATTGTTTTCTGAATAACTTTAGCATCAATATATTCATATTGCTGCTTATATATAGTATCATTATATTGAAATGCCTTGTGTTGATACTTCACATAAGAACTTTCAATCATACTTCTAAGCTTAGCATTTTCTTTGACCAGCGACTCATTTGAAGAGCCTAAAGTAAAATAATGAGAGATATACTGCGTCCTACTGCTAACATTTCCAGCAGTTTCGTTAGCAAAGGAATTAATGACAGCCCCTTGATAATAAGAGTTCTGACTAATAATATAAATAGCTAAGCCCTCAAGTAAAATGAATAGGAAAATATAATAATATCTTTTTAAAAACCGAATAAGATTGCGCATGTAAAGCTTGTTTATTCTGCAAAAATAAGAAGAAATTTTGTCATAAATAAAAAAAGTATTAGTTTTGCCCTAAATAAATCTTAAAATTTAAAAAACCATGAAGAAAATCATTTTATCTTTAATGCTCTTAATGCCACTTTTTTTCTCTAGTTGTGAGGAGGCTAAAGAATTAACAGGAGCAATGGAATTTACAATAGGAGATAAATCTTATAGTTTTCCAGTAGCCACATTTATTAAACAAGGTGACAAAACAATTATTACTTCAACAGAATTAACCTCTACTGCTACAATATTATTTAATGGACAAACAACAAAAAAATATTCTCTTGGAATTGGGGCTAATCTAGAAGAAGTATTATTAAATTTAAATCAACTTGATAATGCTGAGAATGTTTTCATTTATTTTCCAACAGG
>JALNVJ010000189.1 GCA_023227645.1 Bacteroidales bacterium
ACATAATTTCACAAAGTCCTGGCAAAGTAGTTCTAAGAAACTTTGAAGGAGTAATAACAACATATACTGAACCAATGAACTATTCAAACGAATGTGAATGTGATATTGACTTTCTTAAAGAAGAAGAAATGGCTGATGGAGTTGCTAGCCTTCTTCACGGAGATCGTCTATCTTTAGAACCATCACAATTAGCTCGTCACGATAGGATAAAGAAAAACTAATCATTAATTGCCATTCATTAATGACATATTAAAATACAAGAGTATATCTTTTGTAGGTACTGAAAAGAACACAGGAAAGACCGAAACATTAAACTATGTTCTCTCTCGCTTGTGTTCTTTTTCTAATACTATTGTCGGAATAACCTCAATTGGAATTGATGGCGAGAAAACCGACCAAGTAACCAAAACATCTAAACCAGAGATAATAATTTCCCCAAATACTATCTTTGCAACATCGGAGTTTCTCTATTCCCAAAAACAAATAATCTCAAATATTCTTTCCTTAAGTAAGCGTTCAACTGTCCTAGGTAAGTTAGTTTATGCTCAAGCAATTAGCTCTGGAAAAATAATACTAGGCGGAGCTTCAAGCACCTTATGGCTCAAAGAAGTTATTGAAGATATTACAGACTTAGGTGCCAATATAGTTTTGGTAGATGGTGCATTGTCGAGGATGAGTTTTGGATCCCCTTCTATAACCGAAGCTATGATTCTCTCAACAGGTGCTGCCCTATCTATTAATTTAAAAACTCTTGTCAGAGAAACAAGTTTCATATATAGAATGACTCAACTTGAATCAATTGAATCAAAGCTTGCAGAAAAATTATTAGAAATTGAAAATGGAATATACTCAATTGATACGGAGGGCAACATAATCGACTTAGAGATTCCATCAATCCTAATGATAGATAAATATAAAGAGAAATTATCTTCAAAGATTTCAAAGATTTTTATTTCAGGAATAATAACCGATAAGCTAATTAATTTTCTCAAAGTTCAGAAAAACATTCAAGATATTGAGATTATTATAAGGGATTTCACAAGGATATTCTGCAGCATTGAAAACATTGATTCCTATTTAGCAAAAGGAGGAAAACTTAGTGTAGTTCAAAAAACTAATCTAATAGCAATAACGGTTAACCCTACTTCTCCTACAGGCTATAATCTTAATTCCGACAAATTAATTGAAGAACTAAGAAAGGAAATTCCTATACCAATTTATAATATTAAAGAAATATAAAGTCATGACACTCAAAGCAGCAATTGAAAAACATAATGGATTAAGTTTCATATTTAATGAGCTAAATATTTCCTCATCAATTGGAAGGAAATCTTTATTAGAAACTAAATTTTCAAAGGACAAGGCTCATCTATTAAGCCAATACTCCATTATTGAAAGCTGTCAATCATATATTTCAGAAGAAATTAACAGAAAAACCCTTGCTAAGGTTAAATTAATACTTTCATATATAAACGATATTGGAGGAACAATAAAACAGCTAAATCAAAACCAAATCCTTGATGATATTTCTCTATTTCAAATCAAGCAATTCTCATTATCTTGTTCGAAAATTAAATCCTATATATTTGATATTGACAAGTATTTAGACAGTAACCTTATAAATAAACTAAACCTACCCGACCTAAACCAAGCACTAAAAATACTTGATCCCGAAGGTCTAATGCTAAATCAATTCTATATTTATAATTCTTACTCTAAAGAATTAGCAAATAAAAGGAAGGATTGGGAAATAGCTAAGGAAGAAGGTGATGAAACTAAAATTACTATAATTTATTCTGAAATAGATGATCTTGAAAATGGAATAAGAGAGAATATTTCTACCAAATTAAGAGAATTCTCCGAAGATTTTATTCAGTCAATCAAGATAATAGGAGAAATAGACAAGAGCTTTTCTCTCGCTGAATACTTTACAAAAAATAATTTCATTAAACCAATCTTTTCAAACACACAAATAATTAGCTATAAACAACTCTCCTATCCACCATTGGTTTCTAAACTAAAAGAAACAAAGAAAATATACCAGCCCATCGATATTTGCCTAACAAACACTCCCTGCCTAGTTACCGGAGCAAATATGGCAGGAAAAACAATACTGCTTAGATCTCTACATCTCTCACAACTATTGGCTCAGTTTGGATTTTTCGTCCCAGCAAAAGAAGCAGAAATAGTTTTAGTTGAAGATATATTATGCTCAATTGGCGATAATCAAAACGAAGCAGAAGGATTATCATCTTATGCTTCCGAAATCCTATTATTAAACGATATCATTAAGAAAGTAAAACAAGGGAAAAAATACTTGGTTTTGGTTGATGAACTAGCAAGAACTACCAACCCAACGGAAGGACTGGCGCTTGTAGATAGTTTTCTTAATATACTATCCAAACATATTTCATTTTCTGTAACCACAACCCATTATTCAGGAATCACAACCAAAGCTCATAGATTAAGAGTTAAGGGATTTATTCCAAATAATAATCAAGAAGAACTTTCTATCAGTGAAATACCAAGCCAAATTGATTATTCATTAATTGAAGATCACGATAATAAGATACCAAACGAAGCTTTAAATCTTGCAGATCTACTAAATGTTGATAAAGAATTTATTGATGGAGCTAGAAAATTAATAAAAAAGGTATAAAAAAAACGAAAGAGTATTTAACCTCATTGCTTACTATCACACAACAAAAATAATCAGGACTTGTGCTATTGTTAAATACTCTTTCTTTAGCAAATATACGATATAAAAAAGCTTTTGTCAAGTAAAAAGCATAAAAAAAATTCATCCACCCCTCTTAAGCATATATCCATATTGAATTTCGTATAATAATAATAATAATGCTTTAAATCCTTATTTATTTCCTTTTACAAGACCATTGCAATGTAAAAACAGCATTAAAAACTAGCAAACAGGTTGTTAAGTCATTTTTTTTGCTTATCTTTATATTATGAATAAGATGGAACTCACAAGTTTTGCAGATATTGTAGCAGATAAAGATAGGTATAGATTATACTTTACTTATATCAACTATGACTATAATATACGCAATATGATTTACTCAACCAATTGGATAGAGAGATTAAATAGGGATTATAAAGGAAAGCGTACAATAGAAAAGTATTAAATCTACAATGTGAGAAAAAGAAATTTAGAGGGGACTTCTTCAAAAATAAGTTAAGGAAAAATTATTAGTAAGCTTTTTGATCAGAATCAGGATTTACAAGATTAAAGGATTTTCATGATTACCA
>JALNVJ010000190.1 GCA_023227645.1 Bacteroidales bacterium
AAAGGAGTGTTGTAATTATTGCCTTCGATAGTGAGGAAACAGGGCTTAATGGTTCTTATTTCTTTGCTAATTCTAATGAAGCATATAATGGTGTGATAATTGCAGACAATACTAAACTAATGATGAGCCTCGATATGGTGGGATGGCTAAAACAATCAAATAATTTACAAATTACAGGGGTGGGAATGCTTAATAACTATACTCAGTATTTTGCTAATGTGGGTGCAAGCGGTGTTAATAGGGTTAAATTTAAGAATTTTAGTAGGAGCATTTTCACTGGCTCCGACCACCAACCGTTTATTAACAGGAATATACCAGCCCTACATATTACTACCGGTACTAAATCACCCTATCATAAACCAGAAGACGATGCAGATTTAATAGACTGCCAAGGGATAAATAGTATTACGAATTATTTTTACCAAGTAGTAAATAACCTTGCTAATGCTGATAAAGTTGAGCATTCAGGCAAGAACCCAGCATTAAAGGACAAGATTGGACCTAATTATTTTGGTATTGAGATTGGCGCAGGTAATAACCAGCATAATTATAATAAAGGAAATATGACTGGCAAGCCTGACTTCGCTTATAAGGCTGGGGTATTTGGCAACTTCACCCTAAATAATTATTTTGCAATAAAGACCGGCATAGATTATAATTATCTTGGTGCAAAGAGATACGAAACAAGGGTAAAATCTCATAGCATTTCCGTTCCTTTAAACCTACTTATTAGACTAGGAACACCCGATAACGATTTCTCATTCTCAGTGGGTGCGGGTCTATTCTACGAATATATATTTGATAGTAGGGCTACTGTAAATAATATTATAGAAAAGAACTATCTAAATCAGAATAATTATGGACTAGGAACCGAATTTGAAATAAGGATAATGAAATATATTATAGGATTTAATACAAGGGCTGGACTAAGCAATATTCTTAACGACCCTAACTTTGGCAAAACCAATCAAATAACCACAACTTTTAAAATTGGATATATATTCTAAAAACAAAACTATGAATAAACTTAGGAATTTTCTTATCCCCATATTAATAATCACATTACTATCAGGTTGCAAGGAAGAAAACATTATTAAGGATTTCAATTTAGACTTTTCAAATATTAGTTCTATTGAGAATAATACCTTATCCGATACTCTTGCTATGAATATGGATTTATCAGATGCTATAAGTCAAGGAATAATTATCCCAACTAAAAACCAATCTAATGATGGACTATTTCATTTTAAGGCATCAATAAAGAAAACTGACAAAAAATTATTCTATAAGATTTACTATCAAAATGAATCTTATAAGTTCGAAGAAGACAACCCTCTAAGTGGAGAAAACTTCTATGGATCATGGGAAGATACAGATATTGAATTTAAACCTCTTCCTAAGAATGGTATTATTGAAGACGCATTTAGAATTGTGGGCAACCCTCGAAACGAGCATATCTATTTTGGAGCAGATCCTAAATTCAAGAATATGGAAGAAGAAATTGCTAAGGGAATTGAAATGATTCGCAGAGATGAAAACTGGTTTAATAATATAAAAACTAAGGCCAAAGAAAACAAACTCTCTGTTGATGATCAGCTCTATAGGGATATTTGTTGGATACTAAAAATAAACGATCAAAACGGAGAAACTAATAATAGATTTAAAAGAAACCCCAGAACAGGAGTATATAGTTTTCTTTTGGTTATTGCAGACCAAGAAGGGCTAAAGGAAATACCTAATCAGATAAAGAATATTTCATTATCCGATTCCATTAAGGGCTTTATTAACCCCTACCATTTCTTCTTAAATGGCAAAGGTAAGAGCATTAAAGGAATTCACACTAAATTTTCCAAGCAATCACTAAGCCTCAGAGCAGTTATTTCACCCGAAAACGGGGTCTATGTTGATATATTATCTTATCCTAATCAAGATTTTAAGATATATCCCAATAATAAGAAAGTAGGCAATACTGATACATTATATTATAAGGCACTCTACCAACAATACTTTCATAATGTTCCAAGAACACATTTTCTAAATAATATCCCATTGGTTGAAGACATACTTGATGATACTTATACAACAAAGGAATATAATGAAAACCTTAGCAAATTTAAAAATAGCAAAGACCTTATTAAAGACCATCCATATATTACAGACTATCCTGCAAAAACAGTTAGGGTTGATAATCAAGGAAGATATATTTCATTAATTAATCCAGGGAATAAAGATAGGTTAGATAAACCCAAGAAAGAAAGTGTTGGCGTAAGCACTAGGATTGGTTTTACATACGGAAAGTTTAGAGGTAAGATAAAGTTCCCTGCACAATTAAATAAATCAGGACTCTGGAGTGGACTTACAAATGCCTTTTGGTTAATATACCAATCGGAGCAAGAATGGAATGCAAGGAGGATATGCGATAAGGGAGGCTATGTTAAATATGCACAAGACGACGGAACCCAAGCCGAAAGAACAAATAGCTCAAATTACTCTGAAATTGATATTGAAATAATTAAGACCTCAAAATATTGGCATAAGGAAGATGCTCCAAAAGGCTATAACCCATTTAATAAGGATGAATGCGTACTGGCTTGCACCAACTGGGACCTATCATGCCCAAGTCCTAAGAATTTCTATAATGGTGGAACACATAAATACAAATACTTATCAAAAAACTATACCTATGTTCGTTGGTACGATGCCTACCGTGCACTAACCTCAAGAGAAGCAATTCCCAATAATATATTCCATAAAGACTATTATTATTATGAAATTGAATGGAAACCAAACGAAATAATTTGGAGGATAGGCGAAAGCCCCGATAAGATGTATGAGGTAGGTTATATGAATGAGAAATTTACAGTGATACCAAATAACCAAATGATTAGCGTTATTACACAAGAATATCATTATTCTGAATTTTGGCCACCCATTATCTACGACCAAAACTTCCTACCCTACCCTAAGAAAGATATTGAAGGAAAGATATATGAAATAGTAGTGGAATAAAGACATATTAAGACCGTTGTAAAATCCAACGCACTCTTTAAATAAGTTTTTATGTATCTTTGAGGACAGATTAGTGCTCTGAGTTTAGATCTATGCTTTCCCGTTTACACAAAATATTGTACAGTCCCGACTAAAAAAACGTACTCAGAATTTTTCCTTAATAAAAAAAGATTTTTCCTTAATAAAAAAGTTTTTTTCCTTAATATAAATTTTTTTTTCCTTAATA
>JALNVJ010000191.1 GCA_023227645.1 Bacteroidales bacterium
AATGTTGTAATAAGTGTCAGGAATTAAATTAGTTAAGGTGTCATATCTATTATAAATCACTCTTTGATTATAAATTGTGTTTTCTTGATTGTCAACCCCATACTCAAATATCCATTTTGTTACACTTTGATCCTCGTTCCATGAAATTATTGCACTATTATTTGAATACGAAATTGTATGAATATTTTCAGGAGGGAGGCATCTAATTAGAGTTGTGAAAGTGTCAATGGGAGAGAAAAAGCTTTGTTCCATTATGCAATCAGCCTGAACTCTATATATATAAGTTGTGTTATCATCTAAGTTTTGAAGACTATGATTTGAAGTTACGGAGTTGATTTGATTCCACACTGCTTCTCCAATTTTCCTATATTGAACATTAAAAAAGTCTTGCCCTTGAGCAAAATCCCAACTAATATTTGCATAGCTTGAGGAAACATAACTATGGGTAGGGTTAGTTGGAGGAGCACAATAACGAGCCGTAATATAAATATCATCAATAATGGCACCACCAATTCCACCAACTGAGGAATTGTTTATCCAAGCAAAAACAAGCCTACGAACCTCTCCAACAAATTGAGCAGGTATTTCAATATGTTCTGATTGCCATTGATAATTTGAATTATTATAAAAAACTTGTCCAATCCTATTTGCATCGGCAGGTAGTTCGTTAATGTTTAGAGGGGTATTTTCTCCCATCAAATAAACTTTTATGCCATCATTTGGTGTTTCACCTAAACAATTCCATTTAAAATCTAAATAAAAGCTTGAAGCATAACTAGGAATTAATACATCGATATATGCATAAGAAATAGCAGGAGATTGGGCATAATAATCATTAGTATTTCCTCCGTTTGTTGAAACATAAATAGATTGATTGCCGTCAACAGTAATATTATATGCATTATTTACAACCCAAGGATTTAATGATCCGTTTACAAATCCAAAAGTAGAGTTCTGTAAATCATCTTCAAAGGTTTGAATAACGGGTAAGTTGTAGTATTGGTTAGAAATATATCTTGTACTAATAAATGACCAACCGCTTTCATTACCCAAACAATTATTTTTTACTGCAATTTGATACCAATTATCTAGAATAAGAGAAGAGGCAGGGATTAGATAAAAATAATTATTTACAATTACTCTTGCACCTTCAATATTAGGGTCTGAACCAAGCTCACCATAAACAATCTCCCACTGGTTTTGGGTTGTGTCTGCATCCCATTGAACAGTAATTCCGTTTGGTCCCATTGCGTCAATAGATAGATGCGAAATTGGATTACAGCCATTAGGGTAGGGATGAGTAAGGAAGGTTGCTGTATTTGACCAATCTGTAGTATCTCCAACATTATCAATCATCCTAACTTTCCAATTATATGCAGTGCCTAAAACAAGATCTGATATAATTATTGAATTGGTTGAAACAGTTTCTTCCACCAAATAATTACTTTGAGAAACGTTATAAGAAACAATCCAAAATAATCCATTTGCATTGCTACTCCACGAAAGACTTGCATCCCCAAATTGAATATTCGTAGCGTTTAAGTTTGTAGGTGCAGGAAATTGTGATATATCAGCATTAGCATTATATGCAAATGAAAACAATAAAATAAAGAAAATATAAACTCGTTTCATAACAATAAAATATGTTTTAACCATTAAACAGCAAAAGTAACTAAAATGTAAACAACAAACAAAAAGTTTTTGTACTTTTGCATCTTATGACAATGGAAGAACAAATAAATAGAGCTAATTATAATGATGATAGCGTAAAGTCTCTTGAGTGGAATGAACACATTAGGCTTCGTCCTGGTATGTATATAGGAAAACTGGGGGATGGTGCTTCGCCTGATGATGGTATATATATATTAATCAAAGAGGTTATAGATAATTCTATTGATGAGTTTGCTATGGGATTTGGAAGAAATATTGATATTGATATTGATTTTGAAACCAAAAGAGTAAGGGTAAGAGATTATGGTAGAGGAATTCCATTAGGTAAGGTAGTAGATTGCGTATCTAAAATCAACACAGGAGCTAAATACGATTCTGTTTCTTTCCAAAAATCTGTAGGAATGAATGGTGTAGGGACAAAGGCAGTTAATGCACTTTCAGAGTATTTTTATACTCAATCAATAAGAGATAACCAAACAAAAATTGTGGAGTTTTCAAAAGGAATTATATCATCTGATGCTAAAATTGAGAAATCCGACCTTCAAGAAGGAACAATAATTGAATTTGTTCCCGACTCAGAATTATTTGGTAATTTCTTTTTTCTACATGAGTATATTGAAAAAATGATTTGGAACTATGCCTACTTAAATAGAGGGCTAATCATAACATATAACGGAAAGAAATACGTTTCAAGAAATGGCTTATTTGATTTGTTAGAAAACAATATAGATTCTGAAATAATATATCCAATAGTTCATATTAGAGAAGAAAATTTTGAATTTGCTTTCACTCATTCTGAAAAAGCCTATGGTGAAGAATACTATACATTTGTTAACGGACAACATACCTCGCAAGGTGGAACACATCAGCAAGCCTTTAGAGAATCTCTAACAAAAGTATGTAGGGAATTTTATAAAAAAGACTATGAGCCCTCCGATATTCGTAGTGGAATAATATGTGCTATTAGTTTAAGAATTCAAGAACCAATTTTTGAATCTCAAACCAAAACCAAGCTTGGTTCAATAAATATGGAACCTAATGGTAAGGGACAAACAGTTAGAAACTTTATTAATGATGCAGTAAAGTTAAATGTTGACAACTATCTTTATAAAAATCCTGAAACAGCAGAGAGCCTATTAAGGAAGATTCTACAAAGTGAAAAAGAAAGAAAAGATATAGCAAGCATAAAGAAAATTGCTAAAGATAGTGCTAAGAAAATAAGCTTACATAATAAAAAGCTAAGAGATTGTAGAATACATTATAATACAAAAGACGATAGGCGATTAGAATCTACTCTTTTTATAACCGAAGGAGATTCAGCATCTGGTTCAATAACCAAATCAAGAGATGTAAACACTCAAGCAGTTTTCTCATTAAGGGGTAAACCATTAAATAGTTACGGGGAGTCGAAAGAGATTGTTTATAGAAATGAAGAATTTAATCTATTGCAATCAGCTTTAAATATTGAAGACGGTCTTGATAATTTAAGATATAATAATATTGTAATTGCAACAGATGCCGATGTTGA
>JALNVJ010000192.1 GCA_023227645.1 Bacteroidales bacterium
AAGGGCAGAAATATCAATTTATGAATCAGAACTAGAGCTTGCTATTGCTGAAAAGAATGCTTGGAAGATAATTGAAACACTTTATCTGGATGCTATAAATAACCAAAACTCTTTTGTGGCAGCTAAAGCCAAGGTTATGGCTCAGGAAACATCTTATCAATTGGTTGAAGAAAAGTTTAATCTTGGGATGAAAAACACTATTGAGTTAATGACTGAAAGAAATAATCTTTTGACTGCCAGGCAAGAAATGCTGCAATCAAAATATCAAGCAATAATGAGTAAAGAATTAATGCTATTCTACCAATATCAACCCTTAGATCTTAAATATTAATAATTATCATAATAATAAGTAGTAATAATAATAACTCTTATGACAAAGAAAAAGAAAAGAATAATAATTATAACAAGTATAGTAATAATAATTATTGGCTTAGTGTTGATTTTCTCCCCAAAGAAAGATAGTCTTATTTCATTGGAAAAAACGAAGGTAGAAAAGGAAAATATTAGTACTCTTATCACAGCCACAGGAAGTGTTAAGCCTATTAATCAGGTTGAAGTAGGTACTCAGGTTTCGGGTATAATTAAAAAATTATATGTTGATTTTAACTCCATTGTAAAGAAAGGTCAGTTATTGGCAGAGATAGATAAGGAGGTTTTGGATAATGACTTAAAAGCTATGAAATCAAATCTTGATGCTTCTAGAATTGAGTTTGACTATCAGAAATTAAACTATAATAGACAAAAGGAATTACATACAAAGCAATTGATTAGTGATGCTGAGTTTGAACAGGCTAAATATAACTTTGATAAGTCAAAGACAAATTACGAGATGTCTCAATCCAACTACACTAAGATTAAAACAAATATTGCTTATGCAACCATTTATTCCCCAATTGACGGTGTGGTACTAAAGCGTGCAGTTGAAGAAGGACAAACAGTTGCCGCAAGTTTCAACACCCCAACATTATTTACTATTGCTCAGGACTTATCGAAAATGCAAATTGTAGCCAGTGTGGATGAAGCAGATATTGGGGAGATTAGAGAAGGTCAAAAAGTTGAATTTTCCGTTGATGCTTATCCTGATGAGGTATTTTCGGGGAGGGTTCAGCAGGTTAGGTTAAATGCAACAACAACTACTAATGTTGTAACTTATGAAGTTATTATAGATGCTCCTAATGAAAACCTTAAACTAAAACCAGGCTTAACAGCAAGTGTAAATATCTATACTAATGAAAAGAAAGATGTTTTAGGGATTCCATATAAGGCATTAAGCTTTAAGCCAGATCAAAAAGAATTAGGCAAGAAGTGGATTATTCAGGAGCCTAAGGATAAGAAAAAGAAATATGTTTGGATTACAGTGGGAGATACTCTGAAAACAAAACAAATTGAGATAGGAATTAATAATGGTTCAAGAGTAGAGGTTATTGGAGGACTAAAAAAAGGAGAAGAAATTATTATTGGGATTCAAGACAATACAATAATAAAAAAAGAAGGATCAATGTTTGGTCCTAAACGCTAGTATTATGAGTGAGAAGATTATTGATATCAGAGATATAAAAAGGCATTTTCAGGTAGGAGAGGAATTGGTTCAAGCCCTAAGAGGGATTAGTTTTTCGGTTGAAGAAGGGGAGTTTCTAACAATTATGGGAACATCTGGTAGTGGGAAATCAACCTTGCTTAATTTGCTGGGCTGTTTAGATACTCCAACTGAGGGGGAATACTTTCTTGATGGACATTCGGTTGCCGAGATGACCAAGAATGAAAGAGCAATATATAGAAATAGAAAGATTGGCTTTGTATTTCAATCCTATAATCTTTTACCCAAAACAACTTCATTAGAAAATGTTGAACTCCCATTAATGTATAATCATAACTATTCCGCCTCTCAAAGAAAAGAGAAAGCAAAGCAGTCTTTGATTTCAGTTGGACTTGAGGATAGAATTATGCATAAATCGCAACAATTATCAGGAGGTCAACAACAAAGAGTTGCAATTGCAAGAGCTTTAGTTAATGACCCAGTTATGATTTTGGCCGATGAGGCAACAGGTAATTTGGATTCAAGAACATCTTATGAAATACTAACCCTATTCCAAGAACTCCATAAAATGGGAAGAACAATTATATTTGTCACACATAATCCTGAAATAGCAGATTTTAGTAGTAGGACAATTGTATTGAGGGATGGAAGAATTCTTGAAGACAAACATAATCATAATATTAAAGATGCAAAAATAGTTTTAGAATCACTACCTAAAGAAAACGATTGAGAATGAATATTAATAATCTGATATCAATAGCTTTAAGAGCATTAGTCAATAATAAGATGAGAGGGTTTCTAACTATGTTAGGTATTATTATAGGGGTATCTTCTGTAATAATTATGCTTGCAATAGGCGAGGGCTCCAAGAATACTATTACTAATGAGATATCCAATATGGGTTCTAATATGATAATGGTCCAACCAAATTATAATAGAGAAGGAGTGTCAAAGGGTGCCTCAGCAATGGAGAGTATTAAGGTTAAGGATTATGAAGATATTGCCAAAGACGCTAAGTATATTAGTGGTGCATCACCCTATGTTGCCTCAAGTGGACAACTTATCTTCGGATCAAATAATCATCCAATTAGGATTGAGGGGGTAAATCAAGACTATTTAGAAATAAGGAAGTATAGCCTTCAAGACGGTAGTAATTTTACAGAAACGGAGATAAAATCGTCAGCAAAAGTATGTGTTATTGGTAAAGAAGTAGTGGATAAACTCTTTACAAATGACGAAGATCCAATAGGAAGAGTTATAAGATATAATAATATTCCATTTAGAGTAATTGGAGTTCTCAAAGCTAAGGGTGCAAGTACTTTTGGTCAGAGCCAAGACGATGTAATGATTGCTCCATACACAACGGTACAAAAACGTATATCTGCAATTACTCATTTGCAAGGAATATTTGTTTCTTCAATTAATGAAGACTATTCCGAGAAAGCTATGTCGGAGATTAAGGAAATAATGACACTCAATCATAAGATTCCAGAAGGGAAAGAGGCTGACTTTTATGTTGAATCGCAGAAGCAAATACTTGAACAAATTAATACTATAACAACATTAATTACAATACTTCTTGGTTCCATTGCTGGAATATCTCTACTTGTTGGAGGGATTGGAATTATGAATATTATGTATGTTTCAGTAACAGAAAGA
>JALNVJ010000193.1 GCA_023227645.1 Bacteroidales bacterium
AGCATATGACCCATATGTAGAATACCAGTAACATTTGGTGGAGGTATTACAATACAATAAGGTTCTCTTTCATCAGGCTCGGAATGGAATAATCCCTTATCCATCCACTCTCCATACCATCTATCTTCAATTAGTTTCGGCTCGTACTTTGTTGCTATATCACTCATCTTTACAATAAAATTATCTTTGTTAAAATATGGTGCAAAGATAGAAGTTTTAAGTGAATATGAGAAAAGAAATTAGAAAATGCTTACATGGCACAATAATTGCTGTTATATTTGCATTATATACTTAAATTAGCAATTATTTTTAAACCAATAAATATTTAGATTTATGAAGAGGTTATTTTTATTATTATTAGGCGTAATTGGCTTAACGACAATTTTATTTGCTCAAGAAGATATTCCAACTTATAATGGGAAGATATTAAAGGTAAAAGTTTATATCGAACAAGCTAAATTGGAAAAGACAACATCATTTCCTCTTAAAAAAGGTAATAATGAGGTAATTCTTACTGGTAATTCGCTTTATATGCAACCGCAGAGCTTACAATTTACCTCCGATAATGATTTTATTATTACAGATTTCACACCATATTCCCAATATGTTAATCCAAAACCACAAACCGAAGAGAAATTATCTTTAGATAAGAGAAATAGATTGAGAGTTCTTAGAGATTCTCTTGAAATACTAAACTATAAAAATTCAGATTCTTATGCACTTACTTCAATACTTGGTAGAGAAAAAACAGTGCTTGAAAATATGAAGGTAATATCTCAGCCTCAGACCATAGATTCTATCCCAAAGATTAAGGATGCATTATCTTACTATAGAACAAAGATGTTGGAAATAACTAAGCTTATTCAAACGGAGAATATTGCAATAAATAATAGAAATTCATTAATTTCAAATATTAACAATCAAATAAATTTAATCCTCCAAGGTGAGATTAAACAAGAGCCTTCTCGTACCGAATACTATATTCGTTTAAATATTTATTCTGATAAAGATATTCCTCAATGTAAATTAAGCTATTCATATAATGTTGGTGGTGTTTCTTGGCAACCATATTATGATATAAAATTTACTAAGCCAACAGATCCAGTTGCATTTGTACTTAAAGCACAGCTCACACAACAAACTGGAGAGGATTGGAATGATGTTAATTTAGTTTTTTCAACAGAACAACCAAATAATAATAGGATATTAGGAGTGTTAAATCCATATTATCTAAGAGAATATACACCTATTGCTTATAAACAAAGATTAAGATCAGCTCCTCAGGTTGATGCTATGATAATGGATGAAAAAGATATGCAGGTTGAAGCCTATGGTGGCGCGAGTAAAAAGCTAAATTCTAATGCCACCAATTATTCCAAGATGACAGTTTCTCAATTAACTATGCTTGGGAAGGAATATGAAGTTGGAATGAAACATACTCTTTTAAGTGACGGAAAAGTAAAAACTATCTCATTAGAAACAAAGAAGACACCAACCGATTATAAACATTATACAATTCCAAAGATTGATAAATCGGTCTATATATCAGCACTACTACCTAATTGGGAAGATTTAGAGTTAATGGATGCAACAGGAAAGATATATCTTGAGGGCAGCTATATAAACGATACTTATATAAATTCTAATAGCACATTAGACACTTTAAATCTATCAATAGGAGCAGATAAGAGGGTAGCAGTTGATAGAAAACTAACAAAGTCAAAACCTGAAAAGGTAGGAATACTAAGTTCTTATGCCGAAACAATAGTAACAATAACTATATCAATAAAGAATAATAATCAAACTAGTATAGATTTAAATCTAGTTGATCAAATACCTTTATCAAATCAAGATAATATAACTATTACAGTAGGTGATTTAGCAAAGGCAGAATATGATGAGAAGACAGGTAAACTAACTTGGGACTTGAAATTTAATCCATTAGAAGCTAAAACTATCACATTCAATTACACTGTTCGACATCCAAAAAATGCGAACCTATTTTTCAATTAGCAGTAAAACAAATAAAAAAGTATGAATTATATTAAAAGGTTTCTTGCCTTGGTTCTTATTTTAAATGTATTTTCTGATGCTTACTCACAAGTGGGGAATAAAATAAAGATGAACCTTAATGAGTGTATTGAATATGCTAAGGAGCATAACTTATCTGTTAAGAAAGCAAGACTATCCTATGACCAAAGTCTTATAAACACTTATGAAGCAAAGCAGGCTCTGCTTCCGGATCTTAGTGTAAGTAGTGGTCACAACTTTTCTTACTATGCCGATAGAGAATCCCAAGTTATGGATAAGGCGTCCTATACAGGAAGTTATGGATTAAACTCTTCAATGACTATTTATAATGGAGGGAGGTTAAGAAAGACAATAACGCAAAACCAAAAGCAAGAAGAGATAAGCAAATTGAATATAAAAGATGTGGAAAATCAAATTACTGTATCTATAATTCAATATTATATAGAAATACTCTATGCTAACGAAACAGTAAAGATACAGGAGGCAATGCAGACTCTGTCTCAAGAACAGTTGAAACGTTCTGAGGCATTATTCAAGGCAGGAAGCATTTCGAAGGCAGACTATGCTCAGCTTGAAAGTCAAAATATCTCTTACCAATATCAGTTAATTCAAGCAAAGAATTCATTACAGAAAACAAAACTCGACCTAAAGCAATTATTGGAATTACAAGAGGAAATTGAAATTCTCCTCCCAATAGTAGAGGATAATGATGTAACTAATCCACTTCTACCATTAAATGATATATACAAGAATAGTTATGATGGTTTTATTCAAATACAAAATTCCAAGAATAATATTGAGCTTTCAAAATTAAGAAGGAGTATTGCTAAGGCTGGGTATTATCCAATGATAAGTCTTAGTGCTGGAATCAACACAGGGCATAATACACAAAGTACATTAAATCTTGCAAATCAGTTAAGGACAAGTCTTTTTGAATCCGTTGGTTTAAATATTTCTCTACCTATTTTCTCACGTGGACAAAACAAATCAAATGTTAAAAGGGCAGAAATATCAATTTATGAATCAGAACTAGAGCTTGCTATTGCTGAAAAGAATGCTTGGAAGATAATTGAAACACTTTATTTGGATGCAATAAATAACCAAAACTCTTTTGTGGCAGCCAAAGCCAAGGTTATGGCTCAGGAAACATCTTATCA
>JALNVJ010000194.1 GCA_023227645.1 Bacteroidales bacterium
TAAAGGTTTGTGTGCCTTCATATTCAAAATTTGGCACTATGGTTATAGGGTAATCCTTAATTTCACTTTGAGGTCTATTAGATTCTTTCTTTCCAAATTTCTTATTTGGTTTGGAATCCATTACAATATCAATATTCCCTCCATTCATAATATCGAAGTGATTTAAGAATGTGTTTTTATATTTCTTCCCATTAAGTTTTATTGATTTAATATATGGGGTATTCTTGCTTTGTGTGGAGTTGATTGTAAAAGTTTTTCCGTTTTCAAGGTGAATTGTTGCTTTGTCGAATAGGGGTGAGCCAATAACGTATTGATTGGAACTCGGACATACTGGATAAAATCCTAATGAACTCATAATATACCAAGCACTCATCTGTCCGCAATCATCGTTGCCTGAAATTCCATCAGGTTTATCAGTATAGAGTGTTGTTAATATTCTCCTCACTAATTCTTGTGTCTTCCAAGCTTCGCCAGCATAGGTATAGAGATATGCCATATGATGAGATGGTTCATTGCCATGTGCATATTGACCAATTAATCCTGTTACATCTGCTTGGTTTCTTCCTGTTGTTTTTTCTTTTGAATTAAAACATTTATCCAAGTATTCTGTAAAAACCTTATCTCCACCCATTAAGTTAATATGTCCCCTAACATCTTGAGGAACATAGAATCCATATTGCCAACCATTACCCTCAGTATAGTTTTGGTCTATTTGTTTAGGGTCAAAATCTGATACAAATTTTCCATTTATTCGAGGTTGTATAAATTTATTCTTTGGATTATATAAGTTCTTATAGTATTGTGCTTTCTGTATAAATTCTTCATATACTACTTTCTCATTTTGATCTTTTGCAATTTGAGCAACACACCACATATTATAGGAATATTCCAATGTTTTTGAAACACTTTCATGTTCTTGTTCAGAGGAAATATATCCGTATTTATCGAAAAAATCTAAGCCAAAGAGTGGACTATTATATACTCCTCTTTTCTCAAGGTTTCTAATTCTACTATTAGAATTTGCATTTTGAACAAAGGCTCTTAGGGTTAGTTTCTCATCTGCTCTAATACCTTTCGTATATGCATCTGCAATCATCGATATCCCATGCATTCCTATCATACAATAGGTTTCATAGCTACCGAGTTCCCAAACAGGTAAAATACCAGATTGGTTAAATATATCTAAGGCTGTATTTACAAAATTTAAACTACGTTTTTGGTCAATTATTGTTAGAAGCGGATGAAGTGTTCTGTAAGTATCCCAAAGTGAGAAAACAGTATAGCGATCATAATTTTTGGTTGTATGAATTTTTCTATCCATTCCAAGGTATTGTCCGTCAACATCTGAATATAGGTTGGGACTAATCATTGAATGATACATTGCAGTATAGAATGTTCTCTGCTGACTTTCTGTTCCTCCCTCAATATCAATTTTTGATAATGTTTTTTCCCAAAGGTCTTTTGATAGTTTCTTAGCTTCATCAAAGTTTTTTGATGTTTCTGCCCTAAGGTTTCTTAAGGCACCGTCTTCACTAACTGAGGAGAGAGAAACAATGGCCTCTATTTTGGAACTCCAACCTAAGTTTTGACCAAATGATACAAGTAATTTCTTGGTTATTGAATCATAGTCTATATTTTTAATTAGTTCTGAAAATGAAGCTGCAAAATAAATAACTTGGTCCTCATTCCATGCCTTTGATCGTCTCATCCCAACAAGAGTTTTATCATCAATTTGTTTAAAGCTACAATCAAGTAATAAATCTCTATGCTTTAAGTCAATCATTAGGTTTCTCTCTCGGTCATTCGTATTATAATGGTAACGATGATAACCTGCTCTTGGAGTTGCCGTAAGTTCAACAAAAATATCTGAAGATAAAAACTTCAATGAATAGTAACCAGCACATGCCTTTTCATCTTTATGGGTATAGGTTTCTGAAAAGCTACTAGCATCTTTATTCTTATATGTTGGCATAAAGAGGAAATCACCATAATCAGAACAACCTGTTCCTGAAAGATGAGTATGTGAGAAACCATAGACAACAGAATCGGAATAATGATATCCACTGCATCCATCCCAACCATCTAATCGAGAATCGGGACTTAACTGAACCATACCAAAAGGAGCAATCGCGCCAGGATAAGTATGTCCATGAAAATCTGTTCCAATAAATGGATTTACTAAGCTAGCCTTGCTTTCAAAGTGCAAAGACTTCTGTGCAGAAAGATTTGTTGTTATTGTGAAAAACACGAGTCCAATAAAAAATAATTTAATTTTATTCATAATGTAATTTGTTTATTATCAAATTGAAGGAGTTTAAGGTCTTTAAAGTCTAATGTATTCCACGATTTTAAAGTCTTTAATATCATTATCTATTAGGTTGTCTTTATGTGGTAATAGATCAATAATCATATTGCCCTTATCTTTTCTATTATCAACTTCTTCTATTACTATATTCCTAATTACTTCCTTACTTATTAGGTATATGCCCTTATTGCTACCTTCTTCTACTTTTTTAATTATTGGTTTTGAGCTAGGTCTAATATAGTCTTTTGGTTTGCAAAAGAAGGTGTGATTATCAATTGTTTTACCTCCTATATTTCCTTCTACATATAAATAATCAGTTTTAGGATTAAAATCTTTTATATTACTAAGACAAATAGATAATATCTTTTCTGATTTATTATTTTTAATATCTAATTTTTTTATGTCTTTTGAATAACGCATAAATCCATTATTATCATAGATTGTGGCTTTGAAACCCATAGAATATTTTGAGTCAATATCATTACAATAATATATAAATACAGAATCTTTATTTGAGATATTATCTATTGAAAGTATGATTGGTTCAAACGCTTTTTTTATTGTATAGTAAACAGGCTTCTTATATCCAGAATAATCTATGGCTGACCAAGAAATAGCAGGGTATGCATCATTTAGTTGCCAAAATAGAGTACCCATACAATAAGGCTTTGCTCTTCTTTGTGCTTCAATAGCAATCTTGTATGCTTCTTGTTGAACTACTTGTGATTTATAAATATAATCCTCGTCTGTTTTGTAGCTATTAAAATATTCATTTATTCTATTATCTATTAGTTCAAACCCTCTTGGGTGTTTTTGATGTATTGAAAAGTCTTGGTTTTCTTTTGAGTATGGTAAAGACATATAAGCTTTTGCCGTATTAATA
>JALNVJ010000195.1 GCA_023227645.1 Bacteroidales bacterium
AGGGTATTGATAAGGTAAGGATTAGTAAAGAAAATATCGTTTTACAAACATCATTAGGAGAAATAGTTGAAGTTAAACCCTTTGCCTACCAAATAATAGATAACAAGAAAATTGAAATAAGTGCAGAGTTTGTTTTAAAAGACAAGACAATAAGATATAAGATTGGGAATTACAACACTGAATATGATTTAATTATTGACCCAACCCTTATTTTCTCAACTTATTCCGGCTCTCTATCCGACAATTGGGGCTTTACATCAACCTTTGACAAGGAAGGCAATACTTATCTTGGAGGAATTATTAATGGAGAGGGCTATCCCACAACACTAGGTGCTTTTCAAACTCTTTTTGTGGGAGGTCAATGGGATATTTCTATTTCAAAATTCAATCCAACAGGAAACGATCTATTATTTTCTACCTATCTGGGAGGTTCAAGCGGTGAGATGCCTCATAGTTTAATTGTTAATGAGTTTGATGAATTAATTGTTTTTGGCACCACAGGAAGCAGTGATTTTCCAATAACTTCAAATGCCTTCCAACAAACCTTTAAAGGAGGAGACTCAACAGCATATGATCAAGCAATTATATTACGTAATGGCTCTGATATATATGTATCTAAATTTAATATCGATGGCACAAGCCTAATGGCCTCAACCTATGTTGGAGGAACTAAAAACGATGGAATAAACTTTAAGAACAGCTATAATATTGGCAATATACTTTATTTTGGTAACGATTCACTATATTGTAATTATGGCGACGGGGCAAGAGGAGAATTAATAACAGATAATTTAAATAATATATATGTTGGTTCTTGTACCTTTTCATCCGATTTCCCAACAACCAGAAATTCATTTCAAACATCATCTGCTGGAGGACAAGAAGGAGTTGTTTTTAAGCTCGACAATTCTCTTTCAACAATGCTATTTTCATCTTATATTGGAGGAAGCAGTGACGATGCTGTATATTCCATCGACACCGATAACGAATATAGGTTATATATTGCAGGAGGAACAGTTTCTCATGATTTCCCAACAACCCCTGCTGCTTTTTCAACAACATTTAATGGAGGTAAAACAGATGGTTTTCTTTCATTAATTTCATATAATGGTGATAGAATAATTGCCTCAACTTATTTCGGATCAAACCAACATGACCAAGCATATTTTGTTAGAACAGATAAAGAAAACAATCCTCATATTTTTGGTCAAACTCACGCCTTCGGTTCAAGTCTCGTTTATAATGCAAACTATAATCATCCTGGCACTGGACAATTTATAGCCAAACTAAGTCCTAATCTCCAAACAAGAATATGGAGTACTGTTTTTGGAGCATCAAATAGTGGATACCCAAATATTTCTCCCTCTGCCTTTAATGTTGATGTTTGCGGAAGGATATATGTTTCCGGCTGGGGCTCAATGGGGAGATTAACCACAAGGAACCTTGAAACAACTTCAGACGCCTATTCTCAAACGACTGACGGAGGAGATTTTTATATTATGGCCTTATCTTCTGATGCCTCAAACTTAGATTTTGCAACTTTCTTTGGAGCCGATCAGGTTGCAGACCATGTTGATGGAGGAACAAGTAGGTACGATAAATTTAGTACAATCTACCAAGCCGCTTGTGCAGGTTGTGAAGCAAGTCAAGCTTTTCCAACGTTTCCTGCTGATGTTTATAGCCACAATAATAATTCAAATAATTGCAATGCTGCAGCAATAAAATTCAATATTCACGATGACTTTGCAGTTGCTGAATTTAATTATCCTCAAGTTGGTTGTGCCCCCCAAACAATAGATTTCATAAATTTAGGTAGAGGTACATCCTATATTTGGGATTTTGGAGATGGGACAACATCTGTAGAAACAAACCCAAGCCATACTTTCAATACAAGTGGATTTTATAATATTAAACTTATTGCATATATGGTTGGAGGTTGCGTTAGCTCCGACACAATAACACATAGCATTCTTGTTTTAGGCAATTCTTCAAGATCAATTGACACCCTCTTTACCTGTCCTAATATCCCAATTCAAATAGGAATACCACCAATTTCAACTGAAAATATAACAATGAATTGGGAACCAGCAAACCTCCTTTCTGATCCTACCATCTCAAATCCTTTTGCAATAATAACCCAACCAACTAATTTCTATTTAATTATAAGTGATGGAATATGCACAGACACAATTCGCCAAAGACTTGAAATTGATTATATTGAAATTGATATCCCAGACAGCATAACAACATGCAATAGCCCGCTTAATATAGAAATCAACTATGAAAACTACTCTAGCTATAAATTTTCAAACAATTCCAATTTCTTAAACCTAATAAACCAAGACACTAGCTCAAATGAAATAATGGTTTATCTTACTAGAGCCCAATATATTTATATTAGAGTTGAGAAAGACGGGTGTTTTGGAATAGATAGCATATGGATTAACTTCACAGGAACAGGACTTATTATTCAAAAAACAGATATCCTATGCGATGGTGACACAAACGGATCTGCAACAGCAATTTTGGACGGAGGAATAAGCCCTCATTATTTTGAGTGGAGTAATGGCATTAGTGGGAATATTTCAACCGTTAATAATCTTAGCGCTGGCAACTATTCCTTAACCGTTACCGACGACAGAGGATGCAAATCCACACAAAACTTCAATATCATTAACCCCAACCCTCTAAATTTCAGCTTCACTAAAACCAATAACCCTTGCGAAGGAGTTTGTATTGCAGAAATACATTTAAGTCCTAGCGGAGGAGTTTCTCCCTATTCAATACAATGGTCAAACACTGCAACCGAATTTTACTTAAACAATATTTGTTCCTCAGAATATATATTTATATTAACCGATAAAAACAATTGTCAAATAACCGACTCAATTGAAATACTTAACGATTCCAATTCCATTACCACAATAAGCAAAAAAGACCTCAACTGCATTGAGGCAAGTAAGGGAGAAGCCACAGCAATCGTTTCAGGAGGAACTCAACCTATTATCTATTTATGGAATAATGGAGAAGAAACGCAAAAAATAATAAACTTAGGCATTGGCACCTACTCCGTTATAACCACCGACCAAAAAGGATGCAAGTCATACGACACAGTAACTCTAATAAATAAAGATATATTCCATAATTTTATGATAGGAGCATCCGAAACCGAAATATTCGATGG
>JALNVJ010000196.1 GCA_023227645.1 Bacteroidales bacterium
AACATCCCTTGCTTTAGAACCTTCAAATGGACCAACAATTCCTGCCGCTTCCAATTGGTCAATTATCCTACCTGCTCTATTATATCCAAGTGATAGTTTTCTTTGAATTATAGAGGTTGAACCGTGTTGAAGAGTAACAATCAGTCTAGCTGCTTCTTCAAATTTATCATCAATTTGTTTTGGATCAAAGTCCTTATTTGGTTCTGAGGTTTCATCAATATATTCAGGGAGCAAGAAGGTGTCAGGATATCCTCTTTGGGTGCCAATAAATTCAGCAACCTGTTCTATCTCTTCTGTATCGATTAACGCACATTGGATACGAATAATTTCATTTCCGGTTGAAATAAGCATATCCCCTCTGCCAATTAGCTGGTCGGCACCTCCCATATCGAGTATGGTTCTTGAGTCAATCTTAGATGTTACACGGAATGCAACACGTACTGGGAAATTTGCTTTTATAATACCGGTAATAATATTAACCGATGGTCTTTGGGTTGCAATAATTAAGTGTATACCAACAGCCCTAGCCAACTGAGCCAAACGAGCAATAGGCATTTCAATTTCCTTACCTGCTGTCATAATAAGGTCGGCAAACTCATCAATAACTAAAACTATATATGGTAAGAAACGATGTCCTTGTTCTGGGTTTAATCTTCGAGAACAGAATTTTGGATTATATTCTTTAATATTTTTTACCTGTGCATTTTTTAATAGATCATACCTCAAATCCATCTCAATACATAGAGAGTTTAGTGTCCTTACAACCTTTCTAGTATCTGTAATTATTGCATCATCAGCATCTGGTAACTTAGCTAGATAATGACGTTCTATTTTGGTATAAAGCGAAAGCTCCACTTTCTTAGGGTCAACCATTACGAATTTTAGTTCCGCAGGGTGTTTCTTATATAGAAGTGAAGAGATAATGGCATTTAGCCCAACCGATTTACCCTGACCTGTTGCTCCTGCTAAAAGTAAGTGGGGCATCTTTGCTAGGTCGGTAACATAGGGTTTATTTGAAATTGTTTTTCCAATAGCAATAGGGAGTTCAAACTTACTGTCCTTAAATTCTATTGAGTTAAGCATTGTTCGCATTGAAACAATTTGAGGATGTTGATTAGGCACTTCAATACCAATGGTGCCACGGCCGGGAATAGGTGCAATTATACGTATTCCTAAAGCCGATAAGCTAAGAGCAATATCATCTTCTAAGTTTTTAATCTTAGATATTCTAATACCAGGTGCAGGAACAATTTCATATAAGGTAACCGTAGGGCCTGGCGTTGCAACTATCTTAGATATATCTATATTATAGTTCTTCAGAGTATTTACAATTCTATCCTTATTAGCTACCAATTCCTCTTGTTTGACTTCTTGGTTTCTTTCTTCATAGTTAATTAAGAAATCTGTTGAAGGGAAAACAAATGAGGGTAGATCTGCTTTTGGATCGTACACTGTTGTAATATCATTCCTATGTAGAGGGCTTTCAATAATCTCATCCTCGTCGGATGCAATATTATTTATGGTTGAAACAGATGATAAATTGGGATTGATTTGGTTTGAAGAATCAATTTCAATTTCAAAATCAATATCCTTAGCTTCTTTTTTCTTAGGTAGATTATTTATAGTACTACTTGGGTCAAAACTATATGTTCCTTCACTATTAGGAGAAACTTGTGGTTGAATTTCTGATTGAGTATTATCTTGAACCGAATTACCTTTAATTTCAAACTGAAGTAGCATTTCCTTTTCCTGCTCTGTTAGTCCATCGCTATCAACATTCTGAGCTCTTATTATATCGGTAGGATTAACTTGTATTTCAATTTTGTCAGGTTTATTATTTTCTTCCTCTTCAACCTCTTTAATTTCATCAACCTTTTCACAATCATTTTCTTTCTCTTCAACTAAGGTTTTATTAATTTTCTCTTTTTTAGATTTTTTCTTTTCTTGAGATTTTTCGTGTATCCTATTAGATATCCTATTAATAAATGAGTATTTCACCCCAAACATTAGCATTGGAAGAATGATTGTGAAAAATAAAAGAATTAGGGTTGCCCCAACTTTTCCTGAAAAACTATGGAGCCATGAGTTAAGAGAAACTCCAACAACACCGGCTAATTGGTAGAAATCATCAAAGTTTGAAAAATAAACAATATATCCAATTATGGCAGATAGCCATAGCATAATGATAAATGTGTAGAGGATTATCCTTGAACAATCTTTAATTTTTATTCCGAAAAGCCTTATTCCAATTAATCCAAAAACAAATATATAGCCAAAGGATGCAATTCCGAATGTGCTAACTATCATAATATAAGAAAGGAAAGCACCAATAGCACCTCCCCAATTCTTTATATCCTTATCTCCCTTTAGTAAATCTAGAGCAGATGAGGATTCAACAATATTATAGTCAACTGTCCAAGAAATAAAAAAAGATACAAAGGAAAACAGTAGGAAAACAGATAATAGAACAAAGAAAGTGCCCACAATTCTAATAAATATTTCGCTATGAATGGTTGATGAAATCATATTCATAGGTTTCTCTTTAGAAGTTGGTTTTTTCTTTATATCTTTTTTATAATTATCAGTTAACTTATTTTTCTTTGTATCTTTTTCCACAGTATATAATTAATTCTTTTCTTTAGGATAATTATATATCGTCACCTTGTCCGCCGCCGCCCATTGCTTCCATCAAAATCGCTATGATTTCTTGGAATTCTTCAATGGTTACTTCTTCAAAACCAGTAGGAAGTAGCATGTCAGCCTTTTCAATCTTTCCGCCTTCAATAATTTCGCTAACCTTAAAAGTTATTTTGTATTTATCAAGATCAACAGGGAATTCAAATGGCATACCCTTTAAGCCAGGATAGAACTTTAAGTCTTGTTCTGGTCCCATTGCGTCACACATCCAAATGGTTTCTTTTTTCTCAGAACCATCTTCTTTTTTGAACGTAACATTTACTTTCTTAACTTGTTTGCCAGCAATTTCCTTAGTTTCATCTGTAATACCAAAAACTGTATTTTCTAGGTCTTTTGGTTCAATCTTATCCTTAATATACCATTTTCCAGTCACCCCTTCAACAGGAACTTGTGAAAAATCGAACATAGAATATGAAATACCAGTCTTAGCATTAGTTATTACTTTGCTTCCAGAGAACATGTCATCAAAAGCAG
>JALNVJ010000197.1 GCA_023227645.1 Bacteroidales bacterium
AGAAAAAATATTGAAAAAAATTTGGTATTTAAAAAATTATGTTTATCTTTGCCACGTAATTTAAATTAATTAACCCAATATTATAGCTTATAGATTAGGAAAAATACTTTTTTTTAAACACATATTCATTTTAAAAATAAAAAAAGGAGGATTCCTATGTTATACGATAAAAAAAGCGATAATGAGTTAGTTGCAGCTTATATGAATGATGATAAGCAGGCGTTTGAAGTTTTATTATCTCGCCATAAAAACAAAATTTACAATTATATTCTTTCCTTAGTTAAAGATAAAGCCTTAGCTGATGATATATTTCAAGATACACATATTAAGATTGTTAACACTCTAAAAAGTGGTACTTATAGAGATGAGGGCAAATATATTCAATGGGTTATGAGAATTGCTCACAATTTAGTTATTGACCATTTCCGCAAGAACCAAAGATTCCCTACTGTTAGGACTGATGAAAATTTTGATATATTTGATGTATTAGGTAATAGCGAAGAATCTATTGAACAAAAAATTATTAGAGAACAAATTAATTCTGATGTCAAAAAACTTATAAGGCAATTACCAGAAGAACAAAGAAAAGTTTTGATAATGCGTCATTATTCAAATATGAGCTTTAAAGATATTGCTGAAAAAACTGATGTAAGTATTAATACTGCATTAGGCAGGATGCGATATGCTCTTATTAATTTACGAAGAATGGCTGAAGAAAAAACCACACTTCTTAATATGTAAATTTAAAGTTTAAATATAGTCAATACAATAAAATATTTGTTAGGTCGTTTTTTAATAAATCGTCCTAACAAATATTTTTTTTATGAATAAAGACTACAATTTTTCTGAATTATTGAACCATTGGGAAAAAGATTTTCTATTAAATGAAGATTTTGAGATGGTTTCACCTAGCAAAAAAGTCATAATCAGTATTTTATCTTATGCTAATTTATTTATTGTTTACTCACCTAGTTTAAAGAATAATATTGAATTGTGCTTGAATTAATCGCTGGACCTTGTTCGGCAGAGAGCAGACAACAAGTTTTAAGTATTGCTAAGGAAATAGACTCCATTAAAGGTGTGAAATGGTTTAGGGCTGGAATTTGGAAACCAAGAACCAGACCAAATCAATTTGAAGGTGTTGGAGAAAAAGGATTGCCTTGGCTTAATGATGTTAAGAAAACTACTTCTTTAAAAACAATTACTGAGGTAGCTATTCCTTTACATATTGAAAAATGCTTAGAAAATAATATTGATGGAATTTGGATTGGAGCAAGAACAACTACTAATCCATTTTACATTCAAGAAATATCTGAGAGTTTGCGAGGTGTTGACATTCCTGTTTTTATTAAGAATCCATTAAATCCAGATATTAAACTTTGGATTGGTGCTATTGAAAGAATAAAAGCCTCTGGAATAAAAAATGTATATGCAGTCCATAGAGGTTTTTCTTTTGCAGATAATGGAGTTTATAGGCAGACTCCATATTGGAAGATACCTATAGAATTAAAGAGATTAATGCCTGATATTCCAATTATATGCGATCCTAGCCATATTGGAGGCAAAGCTTCCTTGGTTAAAGAGATTTCACAATCATCAATTAATATTGGATTAAATGGATTAATGATAGAAGTTCATAATTCCCCTGAAAACGCGCTAACAGACAGTAGCCAACAAATAACTCCTTATGCCCTTCGTAGACTATTGGAAGAATTAATTATCCCTCAAAATAGCTTTGAAGAGATTAATCCAATTTTTACCATTAGGGAAGAAATTGATAGTTTAGATTTTGAATTAATTAATATCATAAACCAAAGAATGAGCTTGGCAATTGAAATTGCGAAAATAAAAAAAGAAAAGAATATTCCAATACTTCAAATTAAACGTTTGGACGAAATGATAATAAAAAGATTGGAAAAGACTCATGGAACAATATTAGATAAAGGTTTTATTAAAGATATATTTGAATCAATTCATCAAGAATCTATTAGGATACAAAACGAAATTTTTAAAGACAAATAAAATTATTATTCGAACAAAAACTTATTCATATATATATATTAAATTGAACTAATTACGTTGAGTTATTTGATAAATATCTATTTATTCTTTATAAATTACAAATCGAAAACATAAATATAATAGATTGATAATAAATAGACAAACCATATATTAAACCTAAAGAAAAATAATAATTTAAATATCTTATTGTCTACGTTCATATTATTTTGTATTATTGCAAAGTCAAATTAATGATTAATAACTTAAAAAAAAAGAAGATTATGAAAGTAAAACACTTATTATTAGGAATTGCTTTAATTGCATTAACTGCATCTTGTGGTAAAAAAGAAGCTCCAGTTGAAACTCCAACTGAAACTTTAATAGAAACTATGGCTGAAGAAGTTGTTGAAGCTCCTGTTGAAGCTGCTGCTCCTGTTGCTGCTGCTCCTAAAGCTACTGCTCCTAAGGCTACTGCTCCTAAAGCAAAACCAGAACCTAAGGTTGAAGAACCTAAAGTAGATCCTTGTGAAAAAATTGTTACTGAATATGAAAGTTTTTCAGTAAGAATTACAAATGCTTTTAAGAGCAAAGGAGCTGGTGCTACTCAATTAAAAGAATTTATTGCTTTAAAGAAAGAAGCTAATGCAAAAAACGCTGGCGTTAAAGAATGTGCAGAAAACCCAACTTACAAGAAAAGAGTTGGACAAGCTATGATTCAAGTGAAGAGAGTTTTATAATATAAATTTTCTTTAATTTAGGAAAAAGCTGCTAAGATGATTAGCAGCTTTTTTTTATATATAGTATTTCTTTCTTTTTATTATCTTTGCAAAACCATTACGCAAAACCATTTTATTAAATATGAAAACTAATCCAATAATTATCTCCATCCTCTTCTGTATCCTTTTTTCTTCATGCGTTACTGCACAAATTAACAATCAACCTTCCAATTTATCTCAAAAAGATATTTATATCAATAATATGATGAAGTCTATGAGTATGGAAGATAAGATTGGGCAGATAATAATTATTGCATCCGACTCAAAGAACAATGCATCCTATGTGAGTATGATTTCAAAATCAATTAAAGATTTGAATATTGGGGGAATATGTTTCTTTAGAGGTAGTGGCGAAACGATGATTGAGC
>JALNVJ010000198.1 GCA_023227645.1 Bacteroidales bacterium
AAACATCTCAAATCGGTGTACCAACGTTCATTAAACTCTCTTGATTCTGGAGAGAAATAAACTTTAATTTGGGTGTTTATTGCCATATTTCTTGTTATTGCAACCTTGTCTTCTCCCCAAAGAGAGAAAGCTAATTGTTTTGCGAATTGTTCTTCTGTTTCAATAACAAATCCTCCTCTTACCCAAGGACCTCTCGGAGATTCTCCTGTTTGCTCCGGTAAGGCTTTAATAAATTTTCCTATAATTTCCATTGTCTTGTATTTATTTAATTAATATTTTATGCTTTGTTTTTATTCTCTGGCTTTAACCAAGTGTCTAACCAATCAAAGAAATTTCTTTGCCAAAGGATTCCGTTTTGTGGTTTAAGTACCCAGTGTGATTCGTCGGGGAAATAAAGGTAACGAGCAGGAATTCCACGTATAACTGCTGCATTATAGGCCGACATACCTTGTGAGGCAACAATACGGTAATCAAATTCACTATGTATTACCATTAATGGAGTATCCCATTTGTCAACAAATTTATGAGGAGAGTTAGCATAGCTTCTTTGAGCTGTTTTATTGTTTTTATCCCAGTAGTTGCCACCTAAATCCCAATTAACAAACCACATTTCTTCTGTTTCTAGATACTGTTGTTCTAAATTAAACATACCATTGTGAGCAATAAAACATTTGAAACGTTTTTCATGATGACCTGCAAGCCAATAAACAGAATAGCCTCCGAAACTTGCACCTACTGATCCAAGTTTATCTTTATCAACAAAAGGTTCTTTTACCATTTCATCAATAGCAGTTAGGTAATCTCTCATACATTGTCCGCCATAATCGCCACTAATTGCTTCATTCCACTCTTGTCCAAAACCTGGAAGGCCTCTTCTATTTGGGGCAACAATAATGTAGCCATGAGATGCCATAATTTGGAAGTTCCAACGGTAAGACCAAAATTGAGATACTGTTGATTGAGGACCTCCTTCACAATAAAGGATAGTTGGGTATTTCTTTGTTGAATCAAAATCTGGGGGGTAAATTATCCATGAATGAAGGTCTTTTCCATCACTAGCCTTAAACCAACGCTCTTCAATTTTACCCATCTTAACCTTTGCAAGTAGTTCTTTGTTTACATTAGAGATATTGGTTTCTTTTCCTGTTGAAGGATTAACTGAATAAATCTCTAATGGTTGAGACATACTCATCTTAGTACCAATTAGATTATCTTTAGCAAGCTTAACTGATGTAAAATCATGAATTCCCGAAGTTAATTGCTTAAAACTATTATTTGCTAATGTTAGTTGGTAGATATCGTCTTTGCCTTGGTAGTCGGAGATAAAGTAAATGCTCTTATTGTCTTTTGAGAAAACAAGACCTGTAGAGTTTTGGTCGAAGTCTTTTGAATAGTCTTTAATTTCTTTTGTGCTAAGGTCCATAACCATTAAACGTATCTTATCTGCCTCATATCCGTCTCTTTCCATGCTTTCCCATGCCAAAAACTTTCCGTTATTTGAGAATACAGGGTTTTGATCATAGCCCATCATACCTTCAGTAAGATTGGTAGTAGTCTTGGATTCTAAATTATAGATATAAAGATCTGAATTGGTTGAAAAGGCATATTCCTTACCAACTTTCTTCCTACAAGTATAGACAACTTGCTTGGAGTCTGGTGACCAACTTAGTTGTTCTATTCCTCCCCATGGACGCATTGGAGACTCAAATTCTGTGCCTTCTAAGAGATTAATATCATTAGAAAATTTCTTGCCATCAAAGTCTGCAATAAAGGGTTGTGGGATATTATCTACCCAATTATCCCAATGGCGATAGCCTAAATCGTCATTTATCCTACCAGTGGTTTTATCTAATCCTTCTTTAAGATATGCGTATTTGTCTTTCTTAGCTATTGCTCTTATATATAGGATTTTCTTTCCATCAGGTGAATAAGAGAAGCTTTCAATATCACCTTCCTTAACATTTGATACCTTTATTCTGGCTTTACCTTCGGTATTCATTTCATATATCTGAGAACCTTTTTCGTCAGCATAACAAAAACCAATCTTCTTTCCGTCAGGGCTCCAAACAGCATTCCATTCGCTTGCTTTGGTTGTGGTTAATTGCTTAAGGTCTGTTCCGTCAATATTCATTGTGTATATCTCAGCGTTTCCTTTGTTCTGTTCTATATTATAATATGAAACTGTATATAGGATCTTATCTCCAGATGGAGAAACAGAAACATCGCCAATCCTTCCAAAAGACCAAAGAACTTCAGGGCTAAGTTTTCCGTCCTTAACTTCAATGTTTGGCTTCCCAATAACATCTTTGTCTTGACGAGGTTTGCAAGAAGTGAAACCAATTGCAACCAAAAGAGCAAATAATAAATACTTTTTCATGCTTTTATATTATTTTTATTTAGAATTATCACTGTATAGAAAAACTTGTCAAAGATACAAATTACTTGTAAATACAACAAATAACTTAGAATAAATTAACTAATAGCTTTAGTTTAAATGCTAAGAAACTGGTAGTTTATATAGGTAATATTTCTTTATTTCTTTTCTAAGAAAGGCTTCGTCCAATTGGTCTGAGGCATTACATATCTCCTTTACCTGCCCATCCTTAAAGAGTATATTAATTTTATCGTCTTGGAAACTATAGGCTTTGTTTTTCAACTTCTCTGTTCTAATATAATAAGAAAGGATATCCTCGGTGCTTAGGGTTGAGTCTTTAGCTTTTATTTCTCCAACTGCATTATTTATATCTTGATCGGTAAAGGGTTTGTCTTGGATTTTAACCTTGGCAAGATGACGATTAATTAGGCAATTAGATAGGTATGAGAGTATTTCATCTGAGCTATTAGACCATACCTTTACTGCATTCCATATATCAGAATCGTCGGTTTGGGTGAAGCATTCTATTGATTTATCATCCTTAATTGAGGAGTTTGGGTTTTGGATAAAGTATGCAAGATAGGGCGAAATATAGTTTATAACCTCATCATTCCCTTGTTTATAGATATTTCTTGCCCTATTTAGTATGGTATTAATAAGAATATCCGAAGAAACAACCGCCTTATGCATATAAACCTGCCAATACATTAGACGCCTTGAAATAATAAATTTCTCTATTGAA
>JALNVJ010000199.1 GCA_023227645.1 Bacteroidales bacterium
CTGAGCCTATGTTTTCAGGGGTATTAATTTTGTAATTGTCTCCTGCTATTGGATCGACAATAAATCTATCCTCTGCTTTTTGGTAAACACTAACAAAGCTTCCTCCAAAATTTACACGTAATGGAGAGCTTTCAATACTTTTGATTAGAGAATTAAGTGAAATATCTGCATCAATTCCTCTAATTAGACCAAAGTCATCAGATGCCCAAATATCTTCCCAATAATATCTTTGTTTACCTATAACTCCTTTTATGGTTAATCCTTCAATTGGACGAGCAATAACTTTTAATCCGTCCATTGCATTATCTAATCCAAGGTTCCTTTCTTCATAGGAACGAAAAATCAGACCATTTCCAAACTGTTCATAATAATTACCTGCTGTTATTTCTAAGAGGTCTTTTTTATAAGATGCAAAACGATAAGCTAAGCCCGCTCCTTTATATTGTTTGTCAAATCCTAGAATTGGATTTAAGTATGCTTCAAAACGAAATCCTGCAGAGAAGTCTCCATTTGTATACAAAATATTTGTGAATGCATTCATCAAAGCTTTTTCATTCACTTTTTCTGCTCCAATAACAGTATCTTCTTTTGAAACTTGAAGGTCCATTTGAAAATTTCCTGTTACTTTTCCCCCAAATATTCCTTGTGCAAAAGAATTAGAAGAGATGATTGCTAATAATAAAACTAATCCTATTTTCTTCATATTATTTTATTTCTTCGCCTTTAACAACTTTTCTAAATACTTCAATCATATTTTCTTCATCTCCTGGTGCGTAGCCCACATGTTGCCACACTATCTCTCCTTTTTCGTTGATTATTAAAGTATGAGGTGGGTTATTTACACCTAAAGCACGTTTTAGTTCTGAGTTTTGGTCTAAAATTACTTCAAAAGGCCAGTCTGAACCACTAACTAATGGTTTTACCTTTGGACATGTTCTTGCATCATCAATTGAAACTGCATATATTTTGATTCCTGTCTCTTCTTGCCATTGGTCATACGATTCTGCAATAGCATTTAATTCCATCATACAAGGCTTACACCAAGTTGCCCAAAAACATATTACAAAAGATTTCCCTTCATTTGAAAATTCAGAAGCTTGAATTGACTTTCCGTCTAATGTTTTTACTGATACAGAAGGAAGTCCTGATTTAGGCTGATTGTCTTGAGCCGAAATCATTCCAATGCTGAAAACTAATGTGATTAGGGTTAGAATAACTTTTTTCATCTTATTTTCTTATTTATGTTTATAATTATGTTTTTCTTATCTCTTTTATTTTATTCGATTAGCTAATGTGTATAGTAGTTCTATTAATCCTGTTTTACTTTCACTATCTTTAAATCCATTAAGTTGAATTTCTGCTAACTTACAAAATGATTGTACTTTTTCATTTGCTTTTTCAAGATATCCACCCTTATTAACTTTTTCTATTAGCTCAAGAATTTCCTTATCCGATTTCTCTTGCTGATTAATAAATTTAAGAATGGCATCTCTTTCTGTTTCATTACTGTCATTAAGAAGGTATATCAGAGGAAGGGTTTTCTTCTTCTCTTTAATATCGTTCCCGTAAGGTTTGCCGGTATTAAACTCTGGGGATAGATCTAAGATATCATCTCTAATCTGAAAAGCCAAACCCATATAGAATCCAAAAGTCTTTAAAGAATCAACCTCTTCTTTTCTTGCCCCAGCACTAATTGCTCCAAGCTCCGCCGACACTTCCATCATTGCAGCTGTTTTCTTGCCAATTACCTTATAGTATGTTTCTTCTGAATAATCCACTCCCTCAGATACTGATTTTTGTAGTAACTCTCCAATAGGGAGTTCGCTTCCTAGTTTAGCGAATTTTGGAAGTAAGTTAAAGTCGTTTTGTGTTTCAATAAGTTCTAAACATTTACCATATAGGTAGTCTCCAAAAAGGACTGCAGTATCATTTCCCCATATCCTATTAACAGTGTTATCACCTCTTCTTTTGTCACTTTCATCAATAACATCATCATGAACTAACGATGCCGTATGTAATAGTTCTAAAATTAAGGCACAGCGGATTGTTTGGCTAGTTACCCCTCCACAAATGTTGGCAGAGAGAAATGTTAATATAGGTCTAATTTTTTTGCCCTTTTTCTCAAGTATATATTTAATTATATCATCAATAAAAAAACCTTCTAAGTCTAAGCTCTCAGAAAATCTTTTATCAAATAGTTCTAAATAATGTTGAATAGGGTCAGTTATATTTTTTATTTGCATCTCCTTAATAAATAATTTACAAAAGTACTAAATATTTTAATTTTATTTCTCCATTAGGTCGTTTTATTAGATTTTTAAACAAAACACATTCTTTATCCAATAATCTTATCTCAATAAAATAATAATTTTCTCTTTTCTAACTTAGTATAACTTTCTCTAGTTATTTAGTCGTTTAAAGAGGATATCATCTTACATTATTTAAGTCAATATTCCTCCTAATTATTATTTCTCTTTGAAATATCAAATAATGGTAAGTTGTTTTTATTGTCGTTGATTATTAGAATGTAACGAATAAAATGATATCAAAATAAAAAAGTAATATAACCAAAACACTATATTAAATTTCTGAAAGCCTGCATTAAAAGAATAAAACAAAGATAGAGTAATTTCTTACTTGATTTTAGAAATTTCTTCTTTGATTCTGCGTTATCTTCTACAAGATATAAACTGCTTTATCGAGAAAGGATGATTTTTCTTGTTCTTTCCTTTCTTTTATGGTGTCTTTTCTCGATATTTGCAAAAAATATAAATGATATGTTATTTGAAGATATAATATTCGGTCCAATAAAAAGTCGTAGGCTTGGAAATTCATTAGGAATAAACTTATTGCCTACTCATAAAAAATTATGCAATTTCAATTGCGTTTATTGTGAATGTGGCTGGAATGAAGACACAAAAGACATTAAAGATAGTATTCATAAAAAAGAAGATATTAGGGCGGCATTAGAATCAAGACTAATTGAAATTAAGGAAAAGAATATTTCTGTAGATTCTATTACTTTTTCTGGTAATGGTGAACCTACAATCCATCCAGATTTTCGTGAGATTGTAGATTTTGTTATTGAGTTAAGA
>JALNVJ010000200.1 GCA_023227645.1 Bacteroidales bacterium
CTATCTGGACGAAGATACTGCATTTGCTTTCCTTCTCTTCTGATTTTTGCTAACTCAGACATCAATTGATGAGAAAGAATTAGAGATAAAGGCATATAGTCTTCAGTTTCGCTACAAGCATAACCGAACATCATTCCTTGATCTCCTGCTCCTTGTTCTTCTGGGTTTCCTCTTTCAACTCCTTGGTTTATGTCACCAGATTGTTCATGTAGGGTTGAGATAACTCCACATGAATTACCTTCAAACATATATTCTCCTTTTGTGTAGCCAATATTGCAAATAACTTTTCTTGCTATTTCCTGAACATCAACATATCCTTGACACTTAACTTCACCACTAAGCACAACAAGTCCTGTTGTACAAAGAGTTTCGCAAGCTACTTTTGAATTGGGGTCGTGACGCAAGAATTCATCTAATAATGCGTCCGAAATTTGATCCGATACTTTGTCGGGATGTCCTTCTGAAACTGATTCAGAGGTAAAAAAATAAGCCATCTTGTTTTGTTTTATAAATTATTAAAATCAACAACTTAACAAAATGAAAAAAAATAGAATTGATGTAATCAAAAATGGTTTAGCATTTTTTTTTGTGGTTGCAATCAATTCAAATCTTTCCACATTTATAAGTGCAAAAATAAACTTATTTATCAAAGTAGCAAAAATAATCGTGTTTTATTTTTGCTACAATTGAAAATATTAAGCTTTATTTTATTTTTTTCCTTGATTTGCTACTGCATCCATTAATTTTTTAATGGTTTCAGGGTCTCCAATAAACTCGTCTTTTTCTAGTTCTAATTTATCGTTCAAATAAAACACATAAGGAATTCCTGTTGGGATATTAAATGCAATTATCTCATCATCACTCATTCCTTTTAATGTTTTAACAATTCCTCTTAGAGAATTTCCATGTGCAACAACCAAAACTTCATCTTTGGTTTCAAAAGCTTTTAGAATATCATTTTGGAAATAAGGCATTAAACGACCTATGCAATCTTGTAGAGATTCGGTTAAAGGAAGGTCTTTCTTATCAACATCCTTGTATCTAACATCGAAAGCAGGAGAACGTTCATCGTTTTCTTCAAGTGCAGGAGATTGAATATCAAATCCTCTTCTCCAAAGCAAAACTTGTTCTTCTCCGTATTTTTCAACAGTTTCCTTTTTATTTAAACCCTGTAAGGCACCATAATGTTTTTCATTTAATCTCCAAGACTTTTCAACCGGAAGATAGTCCATATCCATAGAATCAAGGATATTATTTAATGTCTTAATAGCTCTTTTCAAATAAGATGTAAAACATATTTGAGGAGCAAAGCCATTTTCCTTAAGAACTTTACCTGCTTCATAAGATTCTTGAACTCCTTTTTTAGACAAACCTACGTCGGTCCAACCAGTAAATAGGTTTGCTTTGTTCCAATCACTTTCTCCGTGACGTACTAATATAAGTTTTTTCATTTCTTTTTCTTCTCTTCTTTTTGAACCAATTTCGATAAATCTAATTTACTTCCTAATTGATATTTGGTTGATAAAAATAATATTACAATTCCAGTAACTATAAATGGAACGCTTAACCATTGTCCCATATTTAATGTCATAGTATCTTCCCATGCCTCTTGACTCATCTTAATAAATTCTATTAAGAAACGAGCTACAAATAAAACTATTAGAAATATTCCAAAAATAAATCCTTGACGAGGTGGTGTTTTCATTTTCATAAAATATAAATAAAGGGAACTTCCTAATGCAATATAAGAAAGAGCTTCATAAATTTGAGTTGGGTGCATTGGCATTGTTTGATAATCTCTAACAAAAATAAAGCCCCAAGGAAGATTAGTAGCAACTCCATAAATTTCTGAATTCATTAGATTGCCAAATCTAACTGCAGCTCCAGCAAAACCAACAATAATAACTAATCTATCAATTACCCATAAATAAGGTAGTTTTGTATTTCTGCAAAAGAAAAAAGTTGCAATTAGCAGACCTATAGCGCCTCCGTGTGAAGCTAAGCCTTGATAGCCAATAAACTTCCATCCATCAGCAGTATTTTTAATTGGGAGTAGCATCTCTATTGGGTTATTAATATAATAAGAGAACTCATAGAATAAACAATGACCTAACCTTAAACCAGCTAATAAACCAACAAACATATAAATAGTCATCTTATCCAAAAAATACACAGGCACATTTTCTTTCTCAAACATCTTCTTTAGTAATAAGTAACTTATTACAAATGCTAAAGCAAACAAGACACCATACCAACGAATTGATAGACTTCCTATATTAAAAATTACAGGAGAAACATCCCAAACAATAGATAGTAAATTCATACTTGAAATTATTTTTTTATATTTTTCTTATTAGTATTATTTTGCAAAGATAGCAAAAATAACCTTGTTCATTTGATTCTTCCATGAAAGATTTGGCTCGATGGTTTTTCTTATATCTAATGGGTTAAGGTTATGAGAAAAATAGAAATCAACAATTGATTTAATACTTATTGGATCTTCATCAGCTTTAGCTTTAATTATGTATGGCATTGCTTCAAAGTCATCATCAATTTCAGAATAAATGAAACCTAAACCTCTTGCTGCATATTCTCTATTCTTTAGAGTCTTTATCTTAGTAATATTACTCCTATGCCTACCAAGACTTCCAATTCCAAAATCAGCTTTTTCAAAAACCTTGTCTAATTCATCACCTGATAAAGGACCATGAAAAGTTATATAATCATTTAATCCTAACTTTTCAACCTGTTGTTTCAATGCAAACCCAGAAGCTCTTTCGGGTTTCCCAACAATATTTAAATGAACCTTTTGCTGATCGTTAGTGTTAACATATTCGGCTAATCCACTAATTGCCCTATCAACTCCATGCCAATAATGTAATTCTGCTACAACTAATAATTGCAAAATACTTGGTTTTTCTCTATATGTTTTTTTCAAAGGTAGTGAATCAAAATCCACCCCATTAGATATCTTGATTGTATTTTGACCAAAAATCATATCATAATCAGAAAAAGTAATAATAGCATCTAAATTCTTTGCTTGACAATGTCGAAATAGCTTA
>JALNVJ010000201.1 GCA_023227645.1 Bacteroidales bacterium
AGTTTCTGTGCTTAGTGGAAATTATCAATTAAAAAATATTACAACTGTTATTTGTGCTATTGAAGAATTAGGAAAGATTGGATATTGTTTTTCAGAAGAAGAATTACGAAAGAGCTTTCTTAACCTACAAACCAATGCTCCTTTAATGGGAAGATGGCAAACCTTATCTACTAATCCTTTGACAATTTGTGATACTGGTCATAATGAAGATGGTTTGTCTTATGTTATTGAACAAATAAATCAAACTCCTTATAATAATCTTCATTTTGTTTTAGGTATGGTAAATGATAAAGATATTGATAAGGTTCTTTCTATGTTACCAAAGAAAGCTCATTATTATCTTTGTAAGGCAGATATACCAAGAGGCTTGGAAGTTGATAAATTAGCAGAAATAGCAAATGAATCAGGATTAAATTATTCAACTTATAATTCCGTAAAAGAAGCTCTGAAATCCGCTCAAAACAAAGCAGGGGAAGGTGACTTAGTATTTATTGGAGGTAGTACTTATACTGTGGCTGAAATTGTTTAAATAATTTTTATCAATAAATATTTTGTTAATGAATGTTTTTTACCTACATTTGCAAGACTAAACAATTAATAACTTTTTGCAATGAAAAAAGCACTTTTTATTTTATTATTATCTTCTGCTTCATTAATTGGAGTGTCATCTTGTCAAGAAATGTTTGACGAAAATGGTCAAACTAATTGGGAAGATTTCCAAACCGAAATAGGAACTGATACTGGAACATGTACAAACACTCATCCAGGTTTTCCAGGTCACGGTCAAGGCACTGAAACAGGAACTTGTTCAGGTACAGACACACAAACAGGCTATCATCATGGGTTTCCAGGACAACCTGGTCAAGGTCAAGGCACCGAAACAGGAACTTGTTCAGGTACAGACACACAAACAGGGAATCATTTTGGTGGACACCCTGGTGGACATACTGGTGGACAAGGACAACATGGAAATAACTAATAAAATTAGACTTCCATATTAAACAAGATTTAATAGGAAAGAGAGACTATATTAATTTATAGCCTCTCTTTTTTTTTATAATAGAGCAAAGATATTATAAAACGATTGCGCTTATAAAGAAATAAGGCGTAAAGATAAAGAAACATTGTTGTACAATAATACTTTTACAACCAACAAAAAATCAAAATTTTATCGAATAATAAAAATATCCTCGTTATCTTTCTTCATTAGGTATTTTTCCCTGCCATATTTCTCAATTGCATCAACATCGGTTTTCAACTTAATAATATTAATACTATCTTGCGTAATCTCTTGTATATAAAACTCCTTCTTAACCTTCATCTCATTTAACTGCTTATGGAGCTTATAACTATAAACTATACTATTCTCCCCAAGGATAATTAAGAGCAAGAAGGCTACCCCTATCAAAAAATACCTATTGATAAGCAGCTTAATAATATTCTTCCTATTTACAAAAGAAGGCAGACTAAGTTTCATTATATAATTTTTTTATCGTAGAGGTCAATAATAGTTTCACCTCCAGTAAGCCAATAAGTGTTTAGACCAACTTCCTTTGCACCTTCAATGTGATGTAGGGTATCTTCAATAAATAGTGTTTCATCTGCCTTAATTCCAGCATCGTCTATTAGCCATTGGAAAGATTCAGGGTGTGGTTTCCTCATCTTTATCTCATTGGAGAAATACGCCTTAGTAAATAGAGCTTGGAATATATCAAATCCAAAATCCTCCTTATACTTCACTTTTAGCATCTCAATATGGAGTTCATTAGTATTGCTAAAAAGATAGATATTATACTTTAGCTTAAGCATACCAAGCAATTGTATTCTCTCTGGTGGAAGTCCAATTATCATTGAAAACCAAGCATCATCAATTTGCTTATCGCTAAGGTTGACCCCAACCAAATCTCGTATACCATTACGAAATTCATCAATTGTACAGTTCCCTTCTTCAAATAAGTCAATTATCTCTACTTGGTCTTTTTGAGTATAATACTTATCGAAATCTGGTATATTATAGGATTTGAAAGTTTCTACCATCTTATGATAGTCAACATCCAAAACAACTCCTCCTAAATCAAGTAATAGATTCTTAATCTCACTCATCTTATTATTCTTCTTTTCTATAATGATTCCAACCTTGAGCCCTTAAAGCAATGGTTGTGTTTTGTGGTGTTATTAGTTGTGCACCCATAGATTTATCTGTAATATAACCAATAACCTTTATATTTTCATTAGTTTTAATCTTCTCAAAATCGTTTTGGTCGGCAGTAAATAGGAGTTCATAATCCTCTCCCCCATTCAATGCTCCAACATCTGGCACAATCTTAAACTCTTCCAATGTTCTTGAAGTTTGATAGTCAATAGGAAGTTTTTCAATATATAACTCACATCCAACATCGGAACTCTTACATATATGCAAAGTTTCGGAAGCCAAGCCATCAGAGATATCTATCATTGAGGTTGGAATAATATCATTTTCCTTAAACCATTCAATAGTTTGTTTCTGTGCTTCTGGTTTTAATTGTCTTTCTAAAATATATTCATAGGTAGAAAAATCTGGATGGAAATTTGGATTAGCCTGGAAAGTTACTTTCTCTCTCTCAAGAACTAATAGACCTGCATAAGCGCCTCCCAAATCACCAGTTACACATAAGAGATCATTTGGTTTAGCTCCCGATCTCTTTACTATCCTATCTTCTTCCACTTCTCCAATTACAGTTATTGAAATAAAAAGACCTGCAGCAGACGAAGTAGTATCTCCTCCAACAATATCCACATTATATTTCTCACAAGCCAAATGAATGCCTGCATAAAGCTCTTCCATAGCCTCAACAGAAAATCTATTACTTGCTGAAATTGTTATGGTGATTTGCTTAGGCGTTCCATTCATTGCATAGATATCAGAAAAATTAATAACACATGCCTTATGTCCCAAATGTTTTAAAGGAGTATATGTCATATCGAAATGAATACCCTCCACCATAGCATCTGTTGACACTAAGACTATCTTATCATTATATTTTAAAGCTGCTGCATCGTCGC
>JALNVJ010000202.1 GCA_023227645.1 Bacteroidales bacterium
AATTAGATAGGTATGAGAGTATTTCATCTGAGCTATTAGACCATACCTTTACTGCATTCCAAATATCAGAATCGTCGGTTTGGGTGAAGCATTCTAATGATTTATCATCCTTAATTGAGGAGTTTGGGTTTTGGATAAAGTATCCAAGATAGGGCGAAATATAGTTTAGAACCTCATCACTCCCTTGTTTATAGATATTTATTGCCCTATTTAGTATGGTATTAATAAGGATATCCGAAGAAACAACTGCCTTATGCATATAAACCTGCCAATACATTAGACGCCTTGAAATAATAAATTTCTCTATTGAATATATTCCTTTTTGTTCAATCACAAGCTCATCATTATGGACTGCAAGCATCTTTATTATTCTCTCAGTCCCGATAACTCCTTCCGAAACACCTGTAAAGAAACTATCTCTTGTGAGGTAGTCCAACCTATCAGTATCGACTTGTGAGGAAACTAATTGGTGGAGGAAACGTTTGGGATAGTGATTTGAAAATATATCTAATGTCATTTGCGAAACTCCAATCCTCTTCATCATCTCAAGAGAAACTTCTTCGTGTGACTCTTGAAAGAAGAAATGCTCTAAGCAATGTGAAAAAGGACTATGACCAATATCATGTAATAGGATTGCTGATAGGGAGGCTTCAATCTCCTTATCGCTTATTTGTTCTCCCTTCTGTGCAAGAACTTCCAATGCCTGATTCATAAGATACATAGAGCCTAAGGCGTGAGAGAACCTTGTGTGTTCAGCCCCTGGATAAACCAAATTGCTGAGTCCAAGCTGCTTAATCCTCCTTAGCCTCTGTAAATACTTATGTTCAATAAGGTCATAAATGCTTCCCATCGGGATATTTATAAAGCCATAGACAGGGTCATTAATGATTTTCTTCTTATTGATAGGAGTATTCATAATGCAAAAATACATTAATTATATGTAAAAAAACTTTAGTTTAGGCAAATAACTTTGTATTTAAAATAATTGATTATTTTTGCTATTCCTAATCTATTTACTTATGGCTACAATATACGATATAGCTTTTGCCAATATACACGGGATAGGTCCAAGTATGGCAAAGGAAATTATGAAAGTCTACTCCTCAACAGAAGAGTTCTTTAATGAGTCGAAATCTAATCTTGAAAAGATATTTAAGACTAAGACAAGAACAATAAACGATATTGTCAATAAGACGATGTTTGCTCGGGTGGAGAAAGAAATGGAGTTTATGGAAAGGTATAATATTAGATCCCTATTCTTTACTTGCCACGACTATCCCAAGAGATTATTGGAGATACCCGACAATCCTATATGTTTATATGTTCAAGGTAATTGTGATTTAAATATGGATCGTATGGTTGGAGTGGTTGGTACAAGGAATGCAACTGACTACGGAACAGAACAATGCCAAAAGATTATATCTTCACTAAAGGAGTATAATGTGGGGATAGTTAGCGGTCTTGCATACGGCATTGACTCTATTTCACATAGGCAAAGCATCAAAGAAGATATACCAACATTTGCAGTTCTTGGCCATGGATTGGATATTATTTACCCTAAACAAAACCATGATCTTGCCATTGAAATGATGAAAAACGGGGGCTTAATCACCGAGTTTATGACCTCAACTAAGCCTGAGAGATATAATTTTCCAAGAAGAAATAGGATAATAGCGGGGCTTTGCGACTGTGTTATTGTGGTTGAGGCTGCCAAGAAAAGCGGATCTTTGGTTAGTGCAGACCTTGCAGTCCAGTATAATAGAGAAGTTTTCGCATTGCCAGGACGCCTTGGTGATGTTTATAGTGAGGGATGTAATTATTTGATAAGTAGCCAAAGGGCTAATATTATCCACGATACAAAAGATATAATTGGAATAATGAACTGGGAAACTAATAGGCCTTGCTTACTCAAAACCAAACCTATCAAACCAAGCCATCTTTCAAATAAAGAGAGCATTGTTTATGATATTATTGATAAAAAAGAAGAAATTCATATTGATGATATTGGACTTGAATGTCCTCTTAGCTCTTCTGAATTAGCCTCTTGCTTGCTTAATCTTGAATTAGAAGGAATAATTCGTTGCCTACCAAAGAAGACTTATAAAATATCATCCTAAGACCTTGAAAAATCATCTTGGCGTTTTGACCCTCCCGAAACGCCGTTTTGATGATGCCAAAACGCCGTTTTGATTAGCTCAAAACGGCGTTTTATTTTTTGCAAGTCTTCGTTTAACTTTAATCAAAGCGAAAACTTCAATAATTTGATATTAGATTATATCTTCAATTTAACGTCTTCAAGGATACCTTCAAGTGCTTCCTTACTTGGTATAAAGTTAATATTATACTTAGCCACAACATCAATTTTGCTTTCGTCCATATAGCGTTCAAGCATCTTCATATTTGCTTGTGCCCAGCCATAACTTCCGAATAGTATAGCCTTTCTCCCCTTTGGAGCCAAGCCTTGTAGGTAAGTTAGGAAGGATGCAACGGTAGGCATTATACCTTTATTAAGGGTTGGGGAGCCCACACATATATATTCTGCTTCTATTATCTCTGCCATTATATCTGAGATATGTGTGTCTTTAAGGTCGTAGATTATATATTTATAGCCCTTAGCCTCGAAAGCATCTTTAATTGTATTTGCCATTATTTCGGTGGAATGCCACATAGAATCGTAAACAATTACTGCCTTTTTATCTGTTTTATTAGAGCTCCATTTCTCATACATATCAAGTATTGCTGGCACATGTTTCCTCCAAACTATTCCATGACTTGGGCATATCATTTCCAAATCTAAGCTCCTTACTATTTCCATAACTCCAACAACTTGGGTGGAATATGGCAGAACTATATTTGCATAGTACTTCTTGGCCTCGTCAAGTACTGTTTCAACTGGATACTCATCGTCGAATCGCTCGGAGCTAGATATATGTTGGCCAAAGGCATCATTAGAGAATAGTATCTTTTCTTCGGGGCAATAGGTTACCATATTGTCTGGCCAGTGAACCATTGGAGTCATAACAAAGTG
>JALNVJ010000203.1 GCA_023227645.1 Bacteroidales bacterium
AGGGCTTTGATAAACCAAAACCCTTAGATATTGACATTTTCGTCAGTCATCTGTTTTATCCCTGATAGGTTGCTCCCCAGCAGAGCCTATTTCTGTTTAAACAGATTCTACAAAGGAACAAATAAATATCAAATGAAAGACAAAAGAGGCAAAATATAAACCATTAAAAATGTCCATTACACCCAAATAAAAAATAGAGCGTAAAAGCTCTATAAAACTAGGAGTGGTTACTTTGAAAAAGGTAGTCACTCTTTTTTTTTCCTCTATATCATGACTAATAAAAAGCATATCAGTTTTTAGTGAAAAAGTAAAACGGCGATATAAGACAAATAAGTCGCCGTTTTGACCACCTCAAGTCGCCGTTTTAACACCTCCAAAACGGCGACTTGAGGTGGTCAAAACGGCGATTTGTTTTTAGATATAGATTTCTTAGTGTGTTCGACTATTGAATTTGGATAATAAACTTTGGGAATATTATATACGAGGTTTGAATATTTGGTATAGGCATTGGTTGAGTATTTCTAAATAATAATGCCTTTGGTTATCTATTATAATCTTATTTAATAGGATCTTACGATTGCTATTTATAATTTGGATTATTATAAATAGGCTTATGGGATTGACCTTTTCTTGGTTTGGCATTTTGTATCCATTATACTAATGTGTCTATTTTCCCTTTATCTCATCAGCTCTATTGCTATTGTGTTGGCTATATGTTCTCCTTCTTGGGTTAGGCGGTAGTTGGTATGGTTTTTATCTATTAGGTTTTTTTCTATTAGGCTTTTGATTTGGGTTTGGAAATGTGTGGCGTAGGTGGGAGGGAAGTTTGCTTCTATTTGGGTGAGGTTTAGTCCTTCTTTTATTCTTGTTCCTATTATTATATATTCATTATATTTGTCTTTTGTGCTTAGGTTTTCTATTTCGTAATAGGGCAGGTTATTCTTTATCTTTTGAATATATTCTTTTATGTTTGCTATATTCCAGCGTCTTTGTTCTAGGTTATAGCTATGGGCTGAGGCTCCTATTCCTATATAGGGTGTGTTGTTCCAGTATGAGGAATTGTGTTTTGATCTGTATAAGGAGGTGTTATTATCTGTTTCTGTGTTTAGGTGTGCAAAGCTTGAGGTTTCGTAGTGTTCAAAGCCATTGTTTGTTAGGTAGGTTATTGTTAGGTCGTATTGTTCTATTTGTTCGTCCTCTTTTGCTAGGGTTAGTTCTCCTTTTTCTATTAGTTTATGGAGTATGGTCTTTTCTTCAACTGTTAAGCTATAGGCTGAGATATGCTGGATATTAAGGTCTTTGGCTGTTTTTAGGTTCTTTAGCCATTTCTCTTTATCCATTTGGGGTAGGTTGTATATTAGGTCTATACTGATATTGTTAAAGCCTAGTTCTTGGGCTTGCTTTACTGCTAATATTGCATCTTCTTTGCTATGTTTTCTGCCTATGGTTATTAGGTCGGCATTATCGAAGGATTGTATTCCTATGCTTAGTCGGTTGATTGGGGTATGGTTTTTAAGATATTCTATATAGTCTTTGCTTAGGTTTTCTGGATTTGCCTCAATTGTTATTTCTTTTAGGTTATAGAGTTCTTTCTCTTCTAATATATGTTTAAATAGATAGCTTATTTCTTCTTTCGATAATGTTGTGGGTGTTCCTCCTCCTATATAGAGGGTTTCAATAGGTTCTTTAACCTCTGATTTTCTTTCTTTGAATTCTTGAATAAGTGCATCTATATAGTCTTTTTTGTCTTCTTTAGTGGCTGAGGAATAGAAGTCGCAGTAAATACAGCGTTGTTTGCAATAGGGGATATGGATATAGAGTGCTGACATTTTATTTATAAATCTTGTTTTAGGAAGGTGATACGGAAGGTTGTGCCTTTGCCTTGGACTGATTGTTTTACGTATATTTTTCCATTATGATATTCTTCTATTATTCGTTTGGCAAGCGATAGTCCTAAGCCCCATCCTCTTTGTTTGGATGTGAATCCTGGTTGGAAGATTTTCTTGGTACAGCTCTTTGGTATTCCTTTTCCTGTATCGGAGATATCTAAGTGGATTTTCTTTGTTTCGTCAATTAGCTCTATCTTAAATTCTCCTATTCCGCTCATAGCATCTATTGCGTTTTTGCATAGGTTTTCTAATACCCATTCTAATAAGTATTCGTTTAGGGGTAGGATGATTGCTTTGTCTTGGGGAAGTATTAGTTTGAAGTCTACCTTTTTAGAGCTTCTTGTTCTTAGGTAGTCGACGGCATTGTTGATGATTGGTATTAAATCTTGCTTTGTAAGTTCTGGTTTTGAACCTATTTTGGAGAATCTCTGAGTTATTGTTTCTAGTCTATGTATGTCTTTGGTAATTTCTTTGCAGGTTGAATCATTTTCTGGGTTCATCTTTAAGAACTCAACCCATGCCATTAATGATGATATTGGGGTGCCGAGCTGGTGAGCTGTTTCCCTACTCATCCCCACCCAAACGGAATTTTGTTCGGAGCGTTTTATGGCGTTGAAGAGTTGGTAGGCAATAAAAACAATTACCAAGAAGATTAGAATAAAGAATATTGGGTAGTATTTTAGTACTTTTAGGATATCGGATTCTTCATAGAAGACATATGCGTTTCGTTTGTCGGGGAGGGTTATTAGGATTGGTTTGTTTGCCGACTGCATATGGTCGAGCGTTTCTTGGAGGTTGGCTTGTATTATTTTGTTAGGCTTAACGTTGCCTGATGAATAAACAATGGTTCTTGAGGTGTCGGTAATGATTACTGGAACAAATACATAGTTTACTGTTACTTCCTCAATAAGAGATCTCGATAGGTCTAATAATACATTATGAAGGTTGGTATATACTCTACTTTCGGTGTAGTAGAGTTTAAACTTCATTCCGTAAACCTCATATTGAAGAGGAGGGTTTTGAGTGAATTCTTTGTATAGATCACCAACTAATACGTTGTAGTTTTTTGGGAGATCTATGTTTTGGGAAAGGGATATATTATTAAACTCGTCTGTTAT
>JALNVJ010000204.1 GCA_023227645.1 Bacteroidales bacterium
TAAGGGTAAATTTCTTTTTGAGAATAAAACCAAGGCTTTGGACCCTGGTATATATTTCTTTTCTAATTCGAGTGGTAAGTATTGTGAGTTCCTTGTTGATAAGGATAAGTCTTTTAGTTTGATAACTAATGAGAAAGATTGGATTAAGAATATGAAGGTTAAGAAGTCTAAGGATAACGAACAATATTTTGAGTATCTAAGAACCACTTCTTATTATGGAGAGCAAGCCAATAAGATCAATAAATTAAAAGGAAAGCTTTCTGAAGAAGAATTTTCTAAGAAAATGGAAGAAATTAAGGCAAGCAATGATTCTATTAAGGAAAGCTTTATTAAATCTAATCCAAACCACCTACTTACTAAGATTCTAACTGCAACAAAAAATATTAATATTCCTGAGCCTGAGATTATGTATAAAGAAGATGGGACTGTGGATTCTATTGGTATGCAAAATAAAAGATTTGACTATTATTTACATCATTATTTCGATAATATAGACCTTCAACATGATGGATTGCTTAGGACTCCTGAAGCTGTATTCTATAAGACCTATACTTATTACTGGGATGAGTTAATGAAATATCAAACCAAGGATAGTATATTTAGCCTTGCTGTTCATTGGATTGAAAAAGCAAGGGGGACAAAGAGCATGTTTAAATTCTTGGTACATGATATTACAGAGAGATATCTAAAGAGCCCTTATATGGGACATGATGAGATTTATATTAAGATGATTAATAAGTATTATGCCTCAGGAGATGCAACATGGATGCCACCCTCTGCAATTGATAAGGAGGTTGAAAGAGCTAAAAAATGGGAAAATGCAATGCTTTTAAAGAAAGTTCCCGACTTAGCTTGTCCTGACACAAATGATGTTATACATAATCTCTATAATTTAAATGCTAAGTACAAAATAATAATATTTTGGTCTTATGATTGTGGTCACTGTGCTACCGAGATACCTAAGATTTATAAGTTCTATAAAGAATATAAGGATATTTATAATATTGAAGTTATGGCAGTTAATTCCGGACTTGATCTTAAACAATGGAAAGAAAAGATATCAATACTAAAACTTGATTGGTTAAATGTTAATGGACTGGTTGCAAACTACGATTGGCATGAGTATTTTGATATAGAATCAACCCCTGTTGTATTAATTCTTGATAAAGATAATAGGATAATAGGAAAGAAAATACCTGCCGACAATATAGAAAACTACATAAAATTCTACGATGAAGGAAAAATCAAATTTTAATATTAATAATAGAAAAATTGTTTTCAAACTCACACTCCTACTCTTAGCAATTTCCCCTTTTAGCTTATTTTCACAACAGAGCTACGATATTAAATTTAAGATAAGAGATATTTACGCCGACGAAATAGTGATAAAATCTTATTTTGGTAAGGATATAATAATTATTGATACCCTTAAGAAAAATGAGGATAGCAGTTTTCATCTACAAAAAGACAATATTAATAAGGGTATAGGTATTGTAACAGTTGGTAGGTTTGATATTTTTACCTTCCTCTTTGATAAGTCAAATAAATTTGATATTGAAATGGATGGAGATTGGAACTATATTGTTAATGGTTGTATGGACAATGACTTATACTTTGAGTTCCAAAAAGCTAATACCAATATGAGGAGGTTAGATAAGAATATAAGAAAAGAATTACAGGAGAATAAGCTGGCAAATAGAGATAGTTTAGAAAATATTTATAAGAAAGAGTCTAAGTTGTTTATAGAATTTCAGAATAGTTTCTTCGAAAACTACCCAAATCATATAATGTCAAAGCTTCAAACATCTTTTGAAGATATTAAAGTACCAAATGAATATAAAAATGGCAATGCTATTGATACTACCAAACTAAAAGAATTTGTCTATTATTATAAAAAGCATTATTGGGATAATTTTGATTTCTCCGACCAAAGACTTCTTGGGACACCAAATTTCTTTAAAAAGTTAAAGACCTATATGTCGGAGATAACATTTCAAAAAGGAGATTCAATTGGGGAATCAATTAAAGACTTTATAATATTAGCTAATAAGAACAACGGAGATATTTACTCCAAATATATTGTGGATTATTATCTGAAGTCTTATCGTAACGTCCCTTTCTCTTATAGTGAAGAAAAATTTGTAGGAATTGTGGATAAGGTTATTAACTACCAAATAACACCTTGGCTACCAATTTCAGAAATAGATAACCTTAAATTGGAAGCCGAAATGCTTAAACCCTTGCTACCAAACCAGAAATTTAAAAATATTAGAGAAAAAGACTTCGAAGGCAAGACCCATAGCCTCTATAACTTAAAGAACAAATACACTATTCTTTATTTTTGGAGTGCAGGATGTGAGTCATGTAAGATAAACCTTGATATATTGGAAAAGTTCTACAATGAATATAAAGAAATATACGATTTTGAAATCTTTAGCATTGACCTCGACCATAATATGGAAGCAAGCCTTAAGTTTAGGAAAGAACACCCATTCAAATGGATAGTACTAAAAACAACATCTGAGGAACTAGAATCAAAATATAATCTAAATATTGAGATGACTCCCGATATTTATATATTAGATAAAGATAAGAAAATCATAAACCACACCCCTTCTTATAATCAAATAGAAGAGACCATAAGACTAGTAGAAGAAAGAGAATAATTATTTTTAATATTTATATCATTGAAATTATTGTATTTTTGTATGCAGTAATAATTGATACAATTATTAACTCATAGTAAATAAAAAAGAAAATATATGTCATTAATTAAATCTATTTCAGGATTTAGAGGAACAATCGGAGGTTTAGAGTCAACGGCACTTACTCCTATTGATATTGTAAAGTTTACTTCGGCTCCGTCGTGCGGGATTTGTACTCCCGCACAATATTATTATAAGGATTTGTAATCCGTAAGATATACAATATTAAAGTTATGCAAATACAAAACAGAGTTACAAAGGAAATGTATTTTATAACATCAACAGTTGTTGACTGGGTA
>JALNVJ010000205.1 GCA_023227645.1 Bacteroidales bacterium
TGATGATTAATGGGGAGAAATGGCTGGGGACTTCAAATGATAGGGTGAGAGGTGAGAAAGGAATATTAGACTGCGACCTTAGAGTTATTCCTATTGCAAACTATAATCATAATTTATCTTACTGCCTACCTATTCCTCCTAGTCCAAATCTTAGTACTATATTATCGATAATTTGTTATCCTTCTCTTTGTTGGTTTGAGGGTACTCCTGTTTCGGTGGGTAGGGGAACTGATACGCCTTTTGAAATTTTAGGTTTTCCAGAGTATGGCGATAAGACTTTTTCTTTTACTCCAAGAGTTATTAAAGGAGTTTCTGATAATCCTCCATATAAAAATATTAGGTGTTATGGGGAAAATGATAGAATTCTGAAGGCTTGTATAGGTTCAAAAGCAGAGGGTGAAATTAATTTAAGAATCTTGATTGATATGTATAAGGCTTATCCTAATAAGGAAAAGTTCTTCCAGTCTTTTTTTGATAAACTTGCTGGTTCTAAATATTTAAAGCAGGATATTATGGAAGGGAAACAAGAAAAAGAGATAAGGGAGTCTTGGGAAAAGGATATCGAAGAGTTTAAGGAAATCAGGGAGAAATATTTGATATATAATTAGTCTTAGGTCTTTCTTAGATTAATTGCATGTAGCTTTTAGAGAAAGCTAATTGTCAGTTGAAAAAAAAATCTTAACTTTGCACTTCTTAATTTGCAATTAGTTGTGAGTGGGGAAACTATTGGATTATAATAAAATAGAGGTATATAATATGTTTGAGAATTTAAGTGAGAAATTAGAGAAGTCGTTTAAGATATTAAAAGGTCAAGGAAAGATAACTGAAATTAATGTTGCTGAAACATTAAAAGAGGTTAGAAAGGCTTTGATTGATGCCGATGTTAGCTATGCTATTGCTAAGGAATTTTGTGATACTGTAAAACAAAAGGCTTTAGGTAAGAACGTATTAACCTCTATTGATCCAGGACAATTAATGATTAAGATTGTTCAAGATGAGCTTACTGAGCTTATGGGTGGTGAAACCAAAGAGGTAAATATCAAAGGTTCTCCTGCTATAATTCTTATTGCTGGTTTGCAAGGTAGTGGAAAGACAACATTCTCTGCTAAGTTTGCAAATTATCTTAAAACAAAAAAAGGAAAATCTGTACTCTTGGCTGCAGGTGATGTTTATCGTCCTGCTGCTATCAATCAATTGCAGGTTCTTGGTCAGCAAATAGGAGTTGAGGTTTATACTGAAGATTCTAAAAACCCTGTTCAAATTGCGAAGAATGCAGTTCAGAGAGCAAAGGATAAGGGAATAAATATTGTTATTGTTGATACTGCAGGTCGTTTGGGTATTGATCAGGAGATGATGAATGAGATTGAGTCTATTAAGAAGGCTGTTAATCCTCATGAAATTCTTTTTGTGGTTGATAGTATGACTGGTCAGGATGCTGTAAATACCGCAAAGGCATTTAACGATAAATTAGATTTCGATGGTGTTGTCCTAACTAAACTTGATGGAGACACAAGAGGTGGAGCAGCCCTAACCATTCGCCACGTTGTTAGTAAGCCAATTAAATTTGTAGGTATAGGTGAAAAGATGGAAGCATTAGATGTTTTCCATCCTCAACGTATGGCTTCTCGTATTCTTGGAATGGGTGATATTGTTTCTTTGGTTGAAAAGGCTCAAGAGCAATATGATGAAGAACAGGCAAGAAAGATATCAAAGAAACTTAAGACTAATGATTTTAATTTTAATGACTTCCTAACCCAAATTAATCAAATAAAGAAGATGGGTAATATCAAAGACCTAATGGGAATGATACCAGGGGTTGGTAAGATGATGAAGGATGTTGATATTAATGATGATGCTTTTAAGGGTATTGAAGCAATTATTGGGTCTATGACTCCGTTAGAAAGAGAAAATCCAGCCAAAATTGATGGTAGTAGGAGGAAGAGAATTGCAAGTGGATCAGGAACAACAATTGAAGATGTTAATAGATTACTTAAGCAATTTGAAGAAACTCGCAAGATGATGAAAATGGTTGGGAGTGGAAATAAAATGAATGCATTAAAAAATATTAGAAGGAGATAAACCAATGGAAAATAAAAAGAAACCAATAATTATTGATGGGAAGATATTAGCTGCTGAAATTAAAAAAGAATTAGCAACAGAAGTAATAAAATTATTGGATGCAGGGAAGAGACCTCCTCATTTGGTTGCAGTTATCGTGGGAGAAGATGGAGCAAGTTTATCTTATGTTGCATCTAAAGAAAAACAAAGTAAGGAAGTAGGCTTTACGTCTTCTATCTATCGTTTCCCTGCTACACTTACTGAACAAGAGCTTCTTAATACAATTGATTTTCTAAATAACGATTCAGAGGTGGATGGGTTTATTGTTCAGCTACCTCTTCCAAAACATATTAGCGAAAACAAGGTTATTCAAAGAATTGATCCAAGAAAGGATGTTGATGGATTTCACCCAACTAATGGTGGAAGAATGATGTATAATATGCCATCGTTTATTCCTGCAACCCCTCTTGGAATAATAACAATGCTTGAAAGATATAAGATAGATACTGTTGGGAAAAATTGTGTTGTTATTGGAAGAAGTAATATTGTAGGAACTCCAGTGGCTGTTCTTATGTCTAGAAATACTAATTTGGCTAACTGCACAGTAACTCTTTGTCATAGTAAGACAAAAAACTTAAAAGATATATCTCTTGGAGCAGATATTATAATTGTTGCAATAGGAAAACCAGAATTTCTAACGGGGGATATGGTTAAAGATGGAGCAGTTATTATTGATGTGGGTATTCATAGACTTGAAGATAAAACAAAAGAAAGAGGATATCGTATTGTTGGGGATGTGAAATATGCTGAAGTAGCACCAAAGTCAAGTTATATTACTCCAGTACCAGGAGGTGTAGGCCTCTTAACAGTAGTATCATTACTCCAAAATACTCTAAAAGCATATAAAAACGAA
>JALNVJ010000206.1 GCA_023227645.1 Bacteroidales bacterium
TAGACTCCTCTTGTTAAAAATGTTTCGTTAGGGAAATAATAGATTGTTGGGGTATTTGTTTGGTAGTCGAGGTTTATTTCTAAGCTATGGTTACGGAATATGCTTGGGAGGTAGGTTGTGGAATTGATTGTGAAAATATTAGCATTTTCTTTCGTAATGGAGCGTTGGTAGTTTAGGTTGAGGGTCTGTCCTAATCGAGGGCTTAAATCATTTATTGCTCTTGTCCTTATGGTTCCTGTCCTTAGTCCTATTCCTAAAGTGTGGAAGGAAGTTAGGTTGCTAAAATAGTTATTTATTGGATAGATATTTCTGAATGAATAGCGAATTGTTGTATTAATATAGTTATTATAATTATTCCTTGACCAAGCGTGAGGTATTATTGCATTTAGTGCTGTATTATATTCGTTAAAGATATAGGTTGATTTATTATAACCTTCTCTTAGTGATATATTCCTTTGACTATACTTTAGTTTGGCATTAAGTATTGGATAACAACCTTTATAGGTGTAGTCAATAAAATATTCTCCTCTTTTCTCATCAACTAAATAATGATAACCTGCAGAAAATAGAGAGGTTCCAAGTATGTTTTGTGAGAATAATGAGGCTCCAAAATTAATATCTTGACTTTCTGCATTTATATATAAAGGAGCCCAGCTATGGAAATTGAAGAGATGCTTTATCTTCTTGTATTTTTTGCTTGGGAATATTGTATCTCTTATCTTATCGTTTGTAAATATAAAATCTTCTTGATTGCTTATTGTTTTGGCTAATGGGAATATTGGGACTTGCTTATCTTTTCGTATTGTATTTATTTCTTTAATTGGTTGAATATAAATCCTGTTTCCATCTCCTGTATATTGGCTTATGATTATACTATCTCCAATAAATGTAAAGTCCTTAACCCCAAATCGAGATTCTGTATTTTGAATTATATTTTCTGAATCTTCATTAGGATTAAATGAATAGACTTGGTAGGTATTATTATAATCACCTATAAAATAAAGTCTATCATTATGAAATTTTGTCCTTAGAATATTATTAAAGCTAAATGGGGTTAATTCTTTATAGCTTTGATTATAGATATTATATTTCCCTATTGATTTTCCTTTGTGATTGGATCTAATAATAACTATTTCGTTTGAATTATCCGACCATGTGGGGTAGGAAAACTTATCGTTTGATTCTCTTTCTTCAAATCTGATTAGTATGTTTCCAGTTGTTTTATCGATTATAACTAGATATTGATTATTAATTGAATCTTCCTCGATTGCTGCTATTATATTTGTGTTATTAGGATTATAGTTAGGGGTATAAAGTCTTTTCTTATGGGTTATTCTCGTTCTTTTTCTTGTTTCAATATCAAATTCAAAAATGTCGGAATAGCTTTCATGTTCCCAACGAGGATGATATTTATACTCTGAGTAGAGTAATTTATTATTAAGTATATCTGTATATGAATTTAGTATTCTTCCTGTGGATGATATGTCTATTTCTTTATTATTATAAAACCTTACTATTTTAGGAGGTTCAAATGATGATGTTTTTATACTTATTATTGATGAGTCATTTAATGCCTGAGGCGAGAGGTAATTTGTATAGAATGTGTTTTCTTTGCTTAATACTCTTGAAACAATTTCTTTTTTCTTTTTATAATATTGCTGATCCTCTTTCTCCCATTGGGTTTTAAGACTATCTACCATCTTATAGTATAGGTCTTGTATGTCTACACTATAGCCTCTCTTCTCTGATTTGCCGAAGAATTGAAATTTTAAGAAATTCCTCCCTACATTTTCAACCAAATCAGCCCATATATTTTTATCGTATTTTTCCCTTCCAAATGCTGTTAGATGATATCCGAATATATATGTATTAGGTACGTATTCTTTTATGGAACCAAGCAGAGCCTTATCATAAGAATATGCTCCTTTATCTAAGACTTGTGCTTTGAAATACATATTAAAGTCGGGGGTCTTACCTCTCCCTGTTGGGGTTAATCCGGTTTCGGCCACAACTGCATCTCCTTCCATAAACCAATTGGGGATAAATAACCCTAAGATTAAGCCATATACATGTTCTCCAAGTGCATTGACTAAAAATTTTGAAGCTCCCTTGTGTAGTGCATAGACTTGAGTAGAATGCCTCCATTCATGAATTCCTAATTGCCATAACCATGGATAGGCGTAATTGTCGGGGTGGGTGGTTGTCCAAAATTCGTTTCTTTTTGGAGCCCATGCTGATAATCCATTGGCATAAGCAGTATTTGTATGAAGAATGAAAGGTGTTTTTGGAGGTTTTGTATTAAGTGTTTTGCCAACGAAACCATAAATAGTATCTAAGGCTGAAGCAAATTCTTGAGCTTTTATCTCGTAGAAGTCGGGGTAGATAATTACAAACTTCTGGGTTTTAATTTCTCTCCACTTAATATTATTATTATCTATTCCAGAATTATAATATTGAGAAAAAACTATATTGGGTGATAATAAAAAAGAAAAGAAAATCAAACCAAAGGCAAAAATACATTTGTATCTTTCTCTATTGTTATGATTTTCTTTTCCTTTAAGAATAAATTGCATTAATTATTTATTTTGCTGGAACATTCTTAAGTGTTGCAAGCAAGTAATCCCAGAATTTTTGAACAGATGCAATTTCAACTCTTTCGTCAGGAGAGTGAGGACTCATAATGGTTGGTCCAAATGAAATCATATCCCAAGAAGGATAAACACCACCTAGTAGTCCACATTCCAAACCTGCATGTATAGCCATTATCTCTGGAGTTTTTCCGAATAATGTATTATATGTAGTTTGCATTGTTTTTAGTATTGGAGATTCCATATTTGGTTTCCATCCAGGATATGCTCCATCGAATGAAATCTTAGCTCCTGCAAGTTCAAAAATAGAACTCATTTTTTCAGTCAATTCCATCTTTGCAGAATCTACTGAAGATCTTAGTAA
>JALNVJ010000207.1 GCA_023227645.1 Bacteroidales bacterium
AGGAACACTTAAACTTGACCAAGCACAGTATCGTGAATTGGAAGCTTTCTCTAAGTTCTCTTCTGACCTTGATGCTTCAACTAAGTTTGTTATTGAAAAAGGTAAACGAAATGTTGAGATATTGAAACAAAAGCAATATGCACCAATGAAGGTTGAGCACCAAATTGCTATCATTTGTTGTGGAGTTAAAGGATGGTTACTAAATGTTCCTATTCACAAAATTCATGATTTTGAAACAGATTACCTATTTACATTAGAAAACAATCATAAAGAGGTATTAGAAAGGCTTCGTCAAGGAATATTAGACGATGAAATAATTGAAAAACTAAAGAAAATAGCTCTAGACAAAGCTGCTAAATATATTGTATAATGGCAAATTTAAAAGAGGTAAGAAACAGAATAGCATCCGTTGGCTCAACAATGCAGATAACATCAGCAATGAAGATGGTATCTGCATCAAAACTTCGTAGAGCTCAAAATTCTGTTGTTGCCCTACGTCCATACTCAAAACTACTCTCAAAAGTTATTTCCAATATAATGGAAGATAATGCAGAACTAATGGATAGCCCTTATGGAAGAAACTCCGAAATTGATAATGTACTAATAATAGTTCTCACATCTAATAAAGGATTATGTGGCGGATTCAATGCCAATATAATTAAAGAGGTTAGAAAAAGGGTAGGAGAAATTTGTAATCAAGACAAATATATTAAAGTTGACATTATGAGTTTTGGTAAAAAGTCCACTGAATACTTCACAAAACTAAAAGGATGTGATGTTCTCAAAACTCAAGACTCTATTTGGGACAACCTAACATTTGAGAATGTAACTAAAATAACTGAAGAAGTAATGAGTCTTTTTGTAAAAGGTAAATACGATAAGGTAGAAATCATTTACAATAAATTTCAAAACGCAACAACTCAAATAATTTCAAAAGAAAATTTCTTACCTCTTGGTTCTCTTAATGATGATCAAAATCCATCAATAAATAAAAACTATATATTTGAGCCCTCAAGAGAGGAAATCATAGAAAACATTATTCCCCAAGCTCTAAAAATACAAATGTTTCGTTGCATGTTAGATAGTTTTGCAGCAGAACATGGAGCAAGAATGACAGCAATGCATAAGGCTACCGATAACGCTCAAAGCCTACTAAAAGAACTAAAACTATCCTATAATAAGGCCCGACAAGCTGCAATTACAAATGAAATTATCGAGATTAGCTCAGGTGCGGAAGCATTAAATGGTTAAAATATGAGATTTGAAGTAGACTTTCTTGTTCTAGGTTCAGGCATAGCTGGACTTAGTTATGCATTAAAAGTAGCCGAATATGGAAAAGTATGTATCCTTACAAAAGTTGATGCATCTGAATCCTCAACAAAATATGCCCAAGGAGGAATAGCGGCCGTAATGTATTCTCCAGACAGTTATGAAAAACACATACAAGACACACTTAATGCAGGTGCTGGAATTTGTGATGAGAAAGCTGTTAGGGTAACAATTACTGAAAGCACTGAAAGGATTAAAGAATTAATTAATTGGGGTACAAATTTCGATAAAACTGCACTTGGAGTATATGACCTTGCTCGTGAGGGAGGACATTCAGAGTTTAGAATTCTCCACCACCAAGACAAAACAGGCTTTGAAATAGAAAGAGCATTGCTTGAAAGGGCAAAACAGCACCCAAATATAACAATCAAAGAAAATCAATATACAGTAGATTTAATTACTCAGCACCATCTTGGAGAGATTGTAAATCGCCATCATCCAGGAGTTGAATGTTACGGAGTTTATGTACTAAATCAAACAGACAATTCAATAGATACTTATTTAGCCAAAATAACCCTTGTGGCAACAGGTGGCAATGGTAATGTATATAGCACAACAACCAATCCTGTTGTTTCAACCGGAGATGGCCAAGCAATGGTTCATAGAGCAAAGGGAAAGCTTGCAAATATGGAATTTGTTCAATTTCATCCAACATCCCTCTATAACCCAATAGAAAAACCATCTTTCCTAATTACAGAAGCCCTCAGAGGAGCGGGAGGAATATTAAAGACCATAGATGGACAACCTTTTATGGAGAAATATGATAAGAGAGAATCCTTAGCCCCAAGAGATATTGTAGCTCGAGCAATTGACCATGAGATGAAAGTACGTGGGGAAGACCATGTTTATTTGGATTGTAGGAATATAGAAAAATCAGTAATAACTACTCATTTCCCTAATATATATGCTAAATGCTTAGAAATAGGAGTAAATATCACAAAAGATATGATTCCTGTTGTACCAGCAGCACACTATGCTTGTGGAGGAATAGTTGTGGATGAATTTGCCAGAACAACAATCAAAAACCTTTATGCCTCAGGAGAATGTTCCTGCACAGGACTTCATGGAGGAAATAGACTAGCTTCCAATTCCCTACTCGAAGCCATAGTTTTCTCACATAGGGCAGCAATTAACAGCATAGAGAAATATAAAGATATAGAATTCAATTCTCAAGTTCCCAATTGGGATTCCGAAGGAATGGTCTTCAATGAAGAGATGGTGCTTATATCTCAATCGGTTAAAGAAGTTCAACAAATAATGTCAAACTACGTTGGAATAGTGCGTTCCGAACTTCGACTTCAAAGAGCCCTTGAAAGAGTTGGACTAATATTCAGAGAAACCGAAGAACTCTATAATCGTTCTGTTCTAACTCCTGAATTATGCGAGCTTAGGAACCTTATTGCCAATTGCTATCTTATTATAAAAATGGCGAGAGCAAGGAAAGAAAGCGTAGGACTCCATTATTTAGTCAAATACTAAGGATATATAATAGCTTGTTAGTGATACTGTCCCAAAAAGTGTGTAAAGCACAAAAGTTTTTTAATTTTGTATTTGCAAATAAAAATGAAAAGCAATGCACTTTACACAGCCACAAATTTACGAAGTTTTAGAACAAGTTCTATC
>JALNVJ010000208.1 GCA_023227645.1 Bacteroidales bacterium
CCTGATTCTTTGGGTTTGGTTAATGCAATAGATATTAATAATACTTGCAATATATTACCAAACCCTGCAAAAAATAATATAAAGATAATATCCCAGTTTAAGGTTAAAGATATTGAGATATATAATATATCAGGAATAAAAGTAAAGACTATTGCAATAAACTCTTATGAGAAGTATGTAGATATTTCAGACCTAATTGCAGGAACATATATCGTAAAGCTATATACTCCCAGAGGAATTGCCACAAAGAAGATTTTAGTTGAATAAATATTTCTTTGTATTTGCTACTATGTCAATAATATTGTATAAGTTTGTAGAAATTATTATTTAAATAAATAAGAGGCATTTGGTCAGAAATTTGAATTGTTATTAAGCTAAAATAAGAGGAGATTGTATTTTTAAGTTGATAAAGAGATGTTTCGAGAGGGATTATTTAAGTTTAATTATATAAAATAGATTTATCTCCTTCTGTAAAAGCAAAGTAATTAGTTGTGTTTGCATTAGGGATTAAATATATAAACGATTGTATAACCAAAAAAAAAGAAATGAAAAAAAAACAATTTAAAGGATGTTGCAAATTTAGAATGTTAAAGTTACTAATGTTCTTCATTACTTTACAAATCTGCACAAACCCTATTATGTCACAGGTAATTTCTCCTTATAATTTAGAAAGTGCAGCATATTCTATTGAGAAAGGGGATGGCGAATGGAGTGATACAAACGCTAATCATTCTCAGAAAATATTACAATATAAAGACGACATACATATTGTATTAACTCATTTAGGAGCTAACAATCAAGCTCGATTTTATTTAATAGAAAGAGGAGACTTAAATCCCAAGTATATTGATATTCCAGTTGAGTATAATGTTAGAGACTTTTCAATACTTGGAGGTGTATTAGTTTTTTGCGGAGAAAAAACAATTCCTAATGAACCCATGACATCAGGATTTATTGCATATGTTAATATAGAAGATATGTTTAATGGATTCCCGAATTTATGTAAATATTCAAACATTCGTTCTGTATTAGTTGTTAATAAAATAAAGACTTATTATAATAACCAAAATGAACAAATGGTTGTAGGGATAGGAGAGCAATATTATGGAGATGTAATATTTACCCCTGCACCTGAACATGAAATAGATCCGATTATACCTATAGGTGGAGGCAAAGGAAAAATAAATAAGAAAATTTTTGGTCATGACAACCAACATAACTATTGGTACGATGAAGCAAAGAAATATTGGGATTGTTTTATAAGTTACAAAATTGCTGAAATACCAGTTAATAATGGAATTGATAATATCTACGATATTTATCGTTGCTTTTATGAAAATAGGTATAATGGTTATCCTGTTGAGACTTTAAGAGATATTGTATTAACAGATGATTACATTTGTCTTGTGTCAAATTATTCTCCATATGAGCCTGAAACATGTAACCCTGAGAACATATTTTTAATACGCAGAATAGATAAAAATGACTTTACAAATCAAGTTACAAATAGATATGATGCTGCTCCAAGCATAGGTTCGACTTCCCGCCTTTTTGATTTAATAAAATTTGAACATTTAACAGGTAATGATATTGCATTTTGTTATTTGTCTGTAAGTCCGTTAGGCTGGTATTCTAATTCAATTTATAAAATAGACTTAAACACAAACCCATTTACAACACTATCATCTTCATTTATTGATGAAAATCTATTTTTGAGACCTTATTTATGGGATTTACGATATTTAAAAGGAGCTAATCAACTATTAGTATTAAAGCAACAAAGTAATGCAAACGGAAATGGTATTTTCCGTGATTTCATCTATTATGTTAGTATGAGTAATTCAATTGCTTATCCTTATACAACTATTGCTTTGGAAGTCCCAAACAAAACCTATGACAATCAACCTATTTTTTGGAATAGTATAGTAGAATATGATGAAAATCATTTTGCATTGGCAGGTAATATTGAGAATAAAAGTTTGACAATATTTGAAAAGGATGATTATAACTTTTTAAATGAAGAAGAAAGAGGATGTAATAAATTAAACTTCCCCATTGTTCAATCTCTAGATAATCCTGAGACAATATCAATTCTATGGGATATGGTTCATTGTAAATTTCTTTATATGATAAGTCAACAACCACCCTTAGTTGGAATTACTTTTTTACCTTCACAGATAATAACAAATGACATCCCAATACTTGAATACAAAAAGGATAAAATAATTAAGCATTGCGAGAACGAGGAAGTTAACTTTCATTTTCCAGAAGATATAGAAAGTCAAAGATAAATTATAAATAAATTAATAACAAACAATATGAAAAAACTAATATTAATAATAGCATTTATCTTGATATGTTTTCAAGGTAAAGCACAGCAAATATATGATACAATAATCTATTATCCACCTTCAGTTTTAAATTGTCCTATGTGGATGGATTCGGTGGAGTTAAATAACCCTTTAGACCCTTCAAGTAAATATAGCGTTTTTTATCATTATGGTAAAATGAGACGAACCTGTGTTTCATTAAACTTACCTATGACTGATACTTACGCTCCTGTAATAGGTCCACAAGATACAAACTATATAAACACAAGAGCATTTGCTCAACCTTATCACTTAGACTCAGCAGTTTTGGTTATTGGTGTTGCGGCAAAGGTACGTGGTACAAAACCAGGAATGAGTCCAGTTTATAATTATTTCCGTTTAATGGATTCAACAAAAACTGAAATAGCTACTGTTCCTGTTCCTCCTTTAGGTTCAACTCCAGGTCAATATACGCACGCTATACAAGGAAAATACTATTTTAATAATCAAATAATGTTGAAGGATTTTTATATTGCTGTAGATATGCCCACTGGTCAGGAATATGCTTATGGAGGAGGATCTGAGTATTGGTTTGACCATACGATATCATTTACCGATGAGGTTTGTTTGAAAA
>JALNVJ010000209.1 GCA_023227645.1 Bacteroidales bacterium
AAGCTTCTAATATTTTCTTCTATTTGATTTTTTAAACTGTTAATTTCGGCATTTATCTTTTGGTATTGAACATTCTTCGGAGTTGTTGTTAATGCCATAGACTTCTTTAATGTTAATCGAGTAGCTAACTCTTTAACTAAATTATTCAGAAGTGGGTCTTCGATTCCCATTACTGCAGGAGCAACAACACCATCATCCATATCTGCTAAACTTATATATTTTGCAAGATAATCGTAATATTGAGTTTTTGCATATTCCTCAGCACGTTTTGTTTCTAATTCATTTGCCTTATCAAATAAGAATTTTGCATCCCCACCTAAGTCAATTGAATTATTCTTAACTTGAAATTCTTCTCTTTTAATTTCCGCAATTGCAAGTGAGTCTGCAATATTAGAAATTTGAGCATCAACAAACTTAATAGTGCTTGTACTCATATAGTTTTTCTCTTCAAAAGTAAGATCTATATATATCTTACAAAGCATATTAACATAGTCAATAGCCTTTTTCTGATTTGGATATTTAAAAGCAATATTAATAATAGTTGACTCTTTATTTATAAGATCTATTTGAGTAGAATGGAAATCTTTAGCTATTAAGTCTAAATCATTAATAACAAAATAATAATCAATATTTTTGAAATTAGAATTAATATCAATTTCATCTCTGACTTTTACCCTAAATTTCATTCCATCATTTTCGTACCACTCACCAAATTTAAGAGTTTTAGATTTTTTAGTGAAACTTATCTTGTTTTCTAAAAGTTTATCTTGTCCATAATCATATTGTCGGCAATTCTCCCTTGAGTCATAGGAAAGTTTATAGTTATCCTTGGACAAAATCTCAACTTTAATAGGAATATCGACTGTTTGAAGTTTAAACAAATCTAACTCAACAACAAAAGGAGAATCATTATATATCTCTATCATTTGAAAGCTAGATTTTTCATAATAGTTAACATATAAATCTAAAGCCTTAACTGTCCTTTTAGTCATTGAATAGGATTGAATTTGACCAATTTCGTTTTGAAAATTAGATTTATTGCCACCAAAACTATTATCTAACATCGAAAGTTGAGAAAGAGTATTCTCATTATTCTTAATTAATATTGTAGCCTTTGCTTCATATTGAGGAGTTGTAAACTTACTTATAGCAAAGAAAATAAGTATAGAAACAACAACACATATTATAAAATAATGCCAATTACTAAGCATTACAAATAATAATTCTTTTAAATTGATCGAAGCTTCTTCTTCTATATTATTATTATTATTTTCAGTCATGAATTATTATTTTTTTAGTGCAAAAACTAAAGTTACAATTGTTGTAATTAAGGAGAGTGAAGAAGTGAACGTGCTAAGAGGTTGACTAAAATAACTCAAGCTCTTAGTTGTTTTATTAGATCTAACATAGACAATGTCTCCTGGTTGAAGATAATAAATAGGATCTTTCAAAATATTTGCATCTCTTAAATCGACCTTAATTATTTCATCATAAGTAGCAGTTTTTCGAACAATTTTTACATCAGTTCTATTACCATAATAACTTAAGTCTCCTGCTGCAGAAACAACATCGAAAATACTAACATTATCTTGATAGAAGGTATAGGTCCCCGGACGATTAACATCTCCAAGAATTGATATCTTAAAACTAACCATCTTACAAATAACAACAGGACCTACGATCCATTCAGCAACTTTCTTTTCAATTTTGCTTCTTGCATCTTCAATCGAAAGACCATCTAATTTAATCTTTCCTATAACTGGAAGATTAATCTCTCCAAACTTATCAATAACGTAACTGTTTAGATAAATTCCACTTTCACTTTGTGTTGCATAAGTCGTATTCTGGTCTGAGAAGAGCTTATTACTCTCAGCATCAACTGATGATTTAATTGTAATGTATAAAACATCCCTCTCTTCTAAAAGATAGTTTGGAGAATAATTTGACTGACCTTCAGGATATGTATATTTATAATGCACAATTGTATCTTCTCCCTCCTTTTGCTGAAAATACATTAAGTTTTTTTGAGGAGTACAAGATCCAAAAAAAATAACTATAATACTAAACAATAATAGTATAGTATTTCGTTCACTGAAGATTCTCATAAGATGTATATTGATTATTATTGGATGCAAAAGTAATTATAAATTATTAAACAGCAAAGCTTTTATTAATTTATAATCTCTCCTATTAAAGTTCCAGAAGTACAATCTTTGATTATAACTTTAATGTATACTCCAATTTTCAAATCTCCCTTATTGAAAATCACAACTTTATTTTGAGATGTACGTCCAAAAAGCTCATCCTTATTTCTCTTCGACTCTCCTTCAATAAGAACTTCATATTCCTTCCCAACATCTCTTTTATTGCTCTTAAATGAAAGCTCTCGTTGCTTTTCAATAATCTCATCCAAACGGCGAGACTTTTCTTCCTGTGGGATATCATCAATAAATTTCTTTTCAGCCATTGTATTGGGTCTCTCAGAATAATTAAACATAAAAGCATAATCGTAACCAACAAGATCCATAATAGAAAGAGTTTGTCTATGATCTTCAATTGTTTCTCCGCAAAAGCCAGTAATAATATCAGTACTTATTGCACAATTAGGGATATACTTCTTAATCATCTCAATCTTATTAATATAATCCTCCCTATTATATTTACGATTCATCTTTTTAAGCATATTATTGCTGCCTGACTGAATAGGAAGATGGATATAATTACAAATATTATCGTATATGGATATTGTTTTTATAAGCTCCTCAGAAATATCCTTGGGGTGAGAGGTAGAAAAACGAATTCTTAATAGAGGGGATATTTTGGCAACCATTTCCATTAACTGAGCAAAATTTACGCAATCTCCTTCCTCCCAAAAATAAGAATTAACATTTTGACCCAAAAGAGTAATCTCTCTATATCCTCTAGTAAATAAGTCTTTAGC
>JALNVJ010000210.1 GCA_023227645.1 Bacteroidales bacterium
ATAGGTCTTGATATAGTGATGATAAAAGATTATCAAAAGCAGATAACAAAGGTTATTAAAACGCGAGTAGAAGAAAAGCTTGATTTCCCAAAATCTAATGTGCTTCAGTTCTTCTTAGAAGATGGTAGCAAGATATCAGTTCGACCTTCAGGAACAGAACCAAAAATTAAATTTTATTTTGGAGTCTTTAATAAACTAAATTCAATAAAAGAATTTTCTGAACTATCCAAACAAGCAGATGATAAGATACATGCAATAATAAAAGAGTTTGGGCTTAAGAAAAACTAATCCTTTTTTTTATAAAAGCATATATCAATCATCAAAATCAAACAAGTCTATGAATAAACAATTCTATTTGTTAGTATTTATATTATTTATAAGTATAGGGAATAATAATATATTTGCTCAAGTTAATGCATCTAAAACCGGAGCAGTAACAGGGAAAGTTGTAAACAAGAACACAAATAAACCAATCTCTAATGCTAACGTAATGGTGTTGGGAACAACAATAGGTTCTTCAACCAATGATGAAGGATATTTTGAAGTTAAGGATGTCCCTTGTGGGTTTATTAGAATTGTTGTAAGCGTTGTTGGATATAAATATGTTATTTCAGAAGAGTTACAGGTTTGTAATAATCATAATGTATATACTATAATTAAATTAGTAGAAGCTCCTAAAGACTTAATGGAAGTTAAGATAGTTGCTATTCAAGAAAGAAGTAACGAATCTCCTGTTTCTCTTCGAACAATTAGTTTACAAGATATAGAGAAAGCACCAGGAACTAATCGTGATGTTTCAAAGGCTATACAAAACCTCCCAGGAGTGGCGGCAGGAGCTATTAATAGGAATGATTTAATTGTTAGAGGAGGAGGTCCTTCTGAAAATGTATTCTATTTGGATGATATTGAAATCCCTATCATTAACCATTTTGCTACACAAGGAGCCTCAGGAGGAGCAGTAGGAATTATCAATCCCGATTTTGTTCGTCAAGTTGATTTCTTTAGTGGAGCCTTTCCTTCCAATAGAGGAGGAACCTTAAGTTCTGTTATGAATATCAAACAAAAAGAAGGCTCAAGAGATAAGATGCATGCCAAGACTTCAATAGGGGCTTCCGATCTTGGTCTAACTATCGATTTGCCAATTAATGATAATAACCTTTTGTTTTCTTATCGTAGAAGTTATTTACAACTTCTATTTAGCGCTTTAGGACTCCCTTTCTTGCCAACTTACGACGATATACAATTTCGATACAAATGGAATATAGACAAGAAAAATGAATTGTTATTCTTAGGACTTGCAGCTTACGATAGATCAACATTAAATCTCTCAATTGAAAACCCAACCGAATCACAGCAATATATTCTAAATACATTACCAGATATTAATCAACTAAGCTATACAGTTGGCGCAGTTTATAAACATTATAATTCAAACTCAATAGATATGTTGGTTTTGAGCAGGAATATGCTAAAAAATGCTTACGAGAAGTTCCCAAATAATGATAAGAACCTAGCTAAGTCATTTGATTATCTATCAGTAGAAGCAGAAAATAAGTTTAGATATGAAAAAAGATATACTACTCTTCCTTTTGAGCTTAGCTTTGGAACAAATATGCGTTATTCTAAATATACCAACGATACTAAAAGACAAATAACAATCAACGATAATGTATTCCAAGATAATTATAATTCATTAATTGATTTGTTTTCCTACGGGCTTTTTGTTCAAACAGGAGGCTCTTATTTCAAAGAAAAACTTAAACTAGGAATGGGAGCAAGGTTTGATGGGAATACTTATTCTTCTCTTATGTCGAACCCATTAGTTCAGTTCTCTCCACGTATATCAGCCTCATATCTCTTCAATGATCATATATCGCTAAATGCCAACGTAGGACATTATGCCAAAGAACCATCTTATACATCAATGGGATATAAGGATTCAAATAATGTGTTTGCAAATAAGGAAACCCTTAAATACATCCATGTAAATCACTTTGTTATGGGCATAGAATATAATGCAAAAGCAAAGATTAAGGCAAGCGTTGAAGGCTTCTACAAACAATATTATAACTACCCAATAACACTTAGTGAAGGAATAAGCCTTGCAAGTAAGGGAGCTGATTTTGGAGCAATTGGTGATGAGGCATTAACTTCAACAGGTAAAGGAAGAGCCTATGGAATTGAAGCATTAATTACAGCCAAAGATATTCAAAAATTTAATTTCTATGGAGTGTTTACATATTTTATATCTGAGTTTACAGATATAAATGGCAAGTATTTTTCATCATCATGGGATAATAAATTTATTCTCAATCTATCTGCCAGTCGTAAATTTAAATACGATTGGTTAGTTAGTGCAAGATGGCGTTTTATAGGAGGAAGTCCATACACACCAATAGATGAATATGTATCATCTCAAAGAGAAGTTTGGGATGTGAGAAACCAACCAGTATTAGACTATAGTAAATTCAACACCCTAAGATTAGGAAACTACCACCAATTAGATATTAGAGTTGATAAGGAATTTGCATGGAAGAATCTTGCTATTACATTATATCTTGATATACAAAATGTATATAATTATCAATCTGATTCCAAGCCAGTTTATATTAATACCGACCTTAATGGAAATACTAATATTGATCCAGTTAGCCAAGCATATATTCTGCGTAATATATCAACCACATCTGGTAATTTACTCCCAACATTTGGGTTGATAGTTTATTTCTAATATAATTGGAAGAAAAATCTTCTTTGATTTAAAAATGATTTAAATAAATATTGAGTATTGAAAAATAATTACTACTTTTGTGCAATATAATAGAGTAATTATGAAAAAAATATTAGTCTCATTATTCTTTGTCACTTTAATTAGTACAAATATATTGGCTCAATCAAGTCCAAGTTCTGTAATCTTTGATTCAATAAATAAC
>JALNVJ010000211.1 GCA_023227645.1 Bacteroidales bacterium
ATATTCCAGAAGGTTATTTCAGAAAAGATGCAGTTGTTTACATGCAACCAGTACTAACTTGGGAAACAGGTGAAGTAATCCTTTCTCAAATGAATCTTAAAGGAAGCAAGGTTGAAGGAAATGGTAAGTCTATTGACAAAAAAACAGGAGGACGCTTTGTTTATAAAGACACAGTACAATATAGACAAGGAATGGAGAATGCACAGCTAACCCTTAACCCTATTGCCTACAAAGCAAAAACAGTTAATGAAGCAGATGCAACACAATCTGAAGCATTAGAAAATAACGGAGCAATCACCCTTGGAAATATAAAGATATCCCAAGGAATCAATTCAACTTCAAATAGAGTTGATATCAGAGGAGACCTATCAATTGCACCACATTCCTACGCTCCAAAAACAACAGAAATGATGTCAGCCGATATTTTCTTTACTGTAAATATGGCCGATCTAAACTGGAATAACGAACAAAACAGAAAGAATGACGCAAAGAGAACTGTTGATAATATGAAATCATATATTGCAAACAATTCAGTACCACGTCAAATACTTGTTAACGCATGGGCATCTCCAGAAGGTGAAGAATCATTCAACGTGGGGCTTTCAAAAAAGAGAGCAGAAACCACTGAGAGATTAGTAAATAGTGTATTAGATGAAGCCCTAAGAGAAAGAGCAAAAGCAGAAAACATTAAAACAAACGATATACAAAAATATATCAATGATGCAAAGAAAGACGTAGTAATTCAAACCAATGCAAAGGGAGAAGACTGGGAAAATTTCTTACGTTTAGTTGAAGGAAGCTCATTAAAAGAAAAGAATACAGTTATCAATGTTGTAAAATCACAACCAGACAAAATACGTAGAGAGCAAGAAATTAGAAATATGTCTGTTGTATTCCGCCAAATAGAAGAAGATATCCTACCAACACTTCGTAGGGGAGAGATAGCCTTTAACTTCTCTGGAATCCAAAAAACAGATCAAGAGATAGCAAAGATGGCAGTAACAAGCCCTGACGACCTAACTTATGACGAGCTAATGTATGCAGCATCACTAACCTCTAACTACGCAAATAAACTATCAATTTACAAATCAATAACTGAAAGATTTGGATCAGAATGGGCAGGATGGAATAATGCAGGAGCAGTATCCCTTAATCTTAACCAATTAGACCAATCAAGAAGTTTCCTTGAAACAGCTGATAAATTATCACCAAAAAATGCAACCATTAAAAACAATTTAGCACTACTTTACCTTGCACTTAAAGACGTAAGCACTGCAGATAAATATATGCAAGAAGCAGTTGACTTAGGTAACGAACAAGCCCTAGTTAATCAAGCAATAGTTGATATCAAAAAAGGTGACTATGAAGAAGCAGCAAAGAAACTTGATGGCAGAAAATGTATATACAACCTAGCACTACTTCAACTCCTAACAGGAAACACAGGAAACGCAATCCGTACACTTGATTGTTGCATGGACCAAACCTCAGAAGTAAACTATCTAAGAGCAGTTTGTTATGCACGCCTTGATGATGTACCGGGACTTGTAAAGAACCTACGCCAAGCATGTGAACAAGAACCAGACTATAGATACAAAGCGAAACACGATATCGAATTCCGTCGTTATATCTCTAACTTAGAATTCCAAACAATAGTGAATAACTAAAAAACCAAATAGAATAATTAGGGGCTATCAATCACAAATTGGTAGCCCCTTTTCTTTCTTGGGTAAATCTTAAAACTATATTTCCCACTTAACCACCATTCATATTGTAATCTTACTATCTTTGCAAAGAATTTCCAAGCGTTTGGAGGGGTTGTTTATTGTAAATAATTCTTCCAAACGCTTTTTATTGCGAAAGATATAAACAATAATAAATTTATAATTAAGAGAAAAATGACTCAAGAAAACGTTTTCACAGTTAAAAACCAAGTTGCAGACCCAACAACCTTAGGGCTTTTTGGATTAGCATTAGTAACCATGGTTGCTGCATCAAACAAATTAGGCCTAACCACCGATGTATCTGGAATTATACCATGGGCAATATTCCTTGGAGGTATAGCACAGATAATAGCCAGCATATTCGACTTCAAACACAATAACCTATTTGGAGCCACAGCCTTTTCAGCCTACGGCCTATTTTGGATAGGAGTATCATTCACTTGGATGATAAACTTTGGATACTTCGGAGAACCAATGAAAGAAGCATTAGATATGGGACAATTTGGATTTGCCCTATTAGGATTCTTTATCTTCTCATTATTTATGACAGTTTCCACCCTAAAAATGAACCCAGTAATGTTTATCTTGCTATTATTTATCGATTTACTACTGTTCGCCCTAATGATGTACACCTTCACCCATTCACACTCTTGGGGATTAGTAGCGGGCATAGCAGAAGCAGTAACATCAATACTATCCTTCTATATGATGGGAGCAAAATACCTAAATACCTTCTTTGGTAAAACAGTAATACCAGTGGGAAAACCAATAATTTAAACAACCCCTTCCCTCAAATTCGAGAACCAATATCTTTTGCAAAAAGCTTCCTAATATGGATTAAGAAAAAAAATGATGGTTCTAATAAACAAGCCGAAAAACACAGCCAAAACCCCTCAAAAATAAAACCCCAAAACAATTTACTGAAACGCTGTTTTAAAAAAATGAAACAAAGATTCAAGAAATTAAAACGGTGATTCATTTAAACCCCTTCTTTTTTAAAAAAGGTTAAGTCTTTTTCAATTTATATTAAGTCTTTTTTAAATTCTAGTATCTACATTGTTTTAAAAAAGAAATACCCCAACACCCCTCCCAAAACAAGGCATATAATCCCTGACTATAGCATAAAGAAATATCCTCCAAACAAATCAGTGGAAAATATTTGGAAATAAGCAAAATAAATATTAGTTTTGTTGCATCATTTAA
>JALNVJ010000212.1 GCA_023227645.1 Bacteroidales bacterium
AGAATTAACAGGAGCAATGGAATTTACAATAGGAGATAAATCTTATAGTTTTCCAGTAGCCACATTTATTAAACAAGGTGACAAAACAATTATTACCTCAACAGAATTAACTTCTACAGCTACACTAGTATTTAATGGACAAACAACAAAAAAATATTCTCTTGGAATTGGAGCTAATCTAGAAGAAGTATTATTAAATTTAAATCAACTTGATAACGCTGAGAATGTTTTCATCTATTTCCCAACAGGAGGAATTAATGATTCTCAAATCTCTTTATTTGGTTCATTAGAAATAACAGAATATACAGATAAAAAAGTTGTTGGAACCTTTACTGGCTATTGCGTTACAAAAGAAATAGCACTGGGAGGAGTAGAAGATTTAATTACAGCTGAAAATAAAGCATTTGTAGGTACATTTACAGCAATAGCAGTTAACTAAGAATCGGACATTCAAAATAAGCTTGAGTGCTTCTTACACTTATTTTCTAAGTAAAAATTAATAAAAAAGAATCTCAGAACTATTAATAGTTTTTGAGATTCTTTTTTTATGTTCTTATTCCCTGACTTTGATGATGCGGCACCCTTAAAATACATCTCTCCAAAGTCATGAATAAAATTGACTCACTTTTACTGAAAAGAGTATATGCTTTATTAAAAAAAGTTAGTAACAAGATCAGAAAAAGGCCACTTTTGACATTAGGAAAATAGATCTTCGTTTCACGAAAATGAAACGGCGATTCAGAAAATTAAAACGGCGATTCAAGAAATTAAAACGAAGAGTTAGTTTTATTAAGACAAAATACAATAATAGTATTTGTACAAGTTGGGAATAATAATCACATAACTATTAAAAGATTTTGAGATCCTTTTTTATATCTTCTTATCTGTATAACTTATTGTTTATACTATAGTTATAGGTTTTAATAAACCAAGATCATCATAAGATAAAAGACAATATTTAATTCATATTAGAGGTTATTGTTTGTTAGGTTTATAAAGGTCAATCTCAACATTTGTTTCCTTGCTCATATTATCGTCTATAATAATTGATTTTGATGATAAAATTGCCCAGAACTTTGTCCCAATATTTTCTTCTGATTCAAAGGAGTATTCGGCACCAATTTTGTCGAGTATAGCTTTAATAATTGCTAGGCCTAATCCCGTTCCATGTTCAAAGGAATCTAACTTCTCAAATCTATCAAATACTTTAGACTTATCTTCTTCCTTAACACCAATACCTGTATCTTCAATATAGAATTTAATCCTATTAGAATCCAGAATTTCGTATCCAATCTTAATGTATCCAATATGTGTAAATTTGATTGAGTTATCTACAATCTCTTTGAGGATTTGAGTAAGACGAAGTTTGTCCATATTTACGATACAGCTTTTATGAGGACTGTCAACAATTAATTCAACTCCTGCCTTAAGTTTATACTTGAATAAATCTGTGATTTCGTCGAAAAACTGCTTTAGATCAAATTTAATTCTTTTCAATTGAATAAAACCTGATTCTATTTCGGAAAGTTCAATAATATCATCTATAAGATTTAAAAGGTTTTCATTATTCTCTCTAATGATTTTTCTGTATTCCAATTGTTCGTCCTTGTTTTCAGAATCGATTACAAGCTCACTAAACCCTAAGATTGCATTTAGTGGTGTTCTAATTTCATGGCTTATGTTTGCAATAAATCTAGATTTAAGAATATCGCTCTGAATTGATTTTTCAAGGGCATTGTGAAGTTGATTTTCAATGTTTTTATGTTTATCTATATTGAAATTTATACCTCTGATTTTTCTGTATTTTCCTTGTTTATCTTCTAATATTTCAACAAATACACGAGTTTCCCACCAAGAGTAGCTATCGTTTTCAGTGAACCTTCTTTTATATTCTTTAGTATACTCAGAACCATCATCGGCTTTTAATAAGTTATTGAAAAATTCAATGATATCTTTTTTGTGCTCAGGGTGAATACTATTTAATATGAATTCTGCATCTACTTCTTGACTGATATCTTCTTCACTATCAATTAGACTTGTTCCTATTTTAAATTTCTTTGTCCTTTCGTTATATCCCCAATTTAGCATTTGAATAGAAGGCATTCCAGATGAAAGGAGCTTAATATTAAGTTGTAATTCCTTTTCATGTTTTTCGGTAGCTTTTATTTTTTTATTTAGCTTCCTATTATTAAACCTTAGAATCATTATACTTATTAGAAAAAGAATAATTGCGGAAAACAATGTTACCAAAATTTTATGGTTATTGATAAAAACTTTTCCTAAATTTAAAGCTATTGTGTTTTCAGGAAGTATTGCAAATATACCTTTCCTTGATGCTATTTCTGCATAATCATAAAGTGGAATAGGAGATAGGTTATCAATTTTTATTTTCTCTGGAATCTCTCCATTAAATATTCTTATTGCTTTTGCTGCTGCTGCTTCACCATTATTTGCTGCAATCTGAACAAAACCTCCAACAAATCCTGAGCCAATAAACCCATCAAATACTGTAAAAAATGGAACTTTTGTTGATTTCAGCATTTCAGCATAAAGATCAGAAGCTATATATGTGTTTCCACTATCATCTACTTGCCAACTGCCAAAAATAACGAACGAATATGGTTCTAAATTCCTGCATTTCTTTAATAGCTCTTCTTTATTTTTTGCATCAATTCCATATTCAATTTGAATTCCTTCATTTTCATAACCTTTGAGTGTATTAATTGCGTGTTTCATAAAAAAGTCTCCAGTAGGAGATTTGTCTGCCCAAACATATACTTTTTGAGTATTAGGGAACATTCTCAAGCCTGCTTTATAAACTCTTCCAATACCATAATCACTTATTATACCCGTTATGTTCTTATATTTAATATCTCTTTCGGATTCAAGTTCTGAAACAAAAACAATTGGAATTTTACT
>JALNVJ010000213.1 GCA_023227645.1 Bacteroidales bacterium
AAATGCAATTAAAACTAATGCTTCAATATCAGGAGCAGAGGTAGGTTGCCAAGGTGAAATAGGTTCTGCTTGTTCAATGGCAGCCGCAGCAGCTCTTCAGCTTTTTGGAGGAGCTCCTCAACAGATAGAATATGCAGCAGAAATTGGGTTGGAACATCACTTAGGTTTAACATGTGACCCAATTTGTGGTTTAGTTCAAGTACCTTGTATAGAAAGAAATGCTTTTGCGGCTCTTCGTGCATTGGATGCTAATCTTTATGCAATGATGTCGGACGGGAAACATTTAATTTCTTTTGATAAAGTGGTCGAAACAATGAAGCTAACAGGAAAAGATATTCCTTCTCTTTATAAAGAAACAGCGGAAGGAGGACTTGCTATAGTTGGCAAACCTCTGCAATATAATAAATTGATAATGCAAAAATAATTGAATTATGGTATTTAGTAGTACTCTCTTTTTATTATATTTCCTTCCCATATTCCTTATCGTTTATAATCTAGTTCCTAAGAAATTTAAGAACTACATTATTCTTATTTCAAGTTTATTATTTTATGCTTGGGGAGCTCCTAAATTTATATTTGTTGTAATTCTATCAATTATTTTTACTTTCTATTTAGTTAGAACTATTAATAATTCCTCAAATATTAAGAAAAGAAGGATACTTTTATTTATTGGAGTTCTAATAAATATAGGTTTACTTGCTTATTTCAAATACGCAAATTTCTTCGTTGAAAACGTTAATTTTCTATTCTCTAAAATGGGTTATGAACCTGCTAAGTGGATTGAAGTAGCTCTGCCAATTGGTATATCTTTTTTCACTTTCCAAACCATAACCTATATACTAGATGTTTATCGCAAGGTTCACTCTCCATTAGATAAATTAACAGATTATATGCTATATATTATGGCATTCCCTCAAATGATTGCTGGCCCAATTGTCCGATTTAATACAATTGCTGATCAAATTATTAAGAGGGACGAAGTAATTGATGACAAGTTAGCTGGCTTTTATCGTTTTTCAATTGGTCTTGCCAAAAAAGTACTTATTGCAAACGTTATGGCCGCACAAGCAGACCAAATCTTTAATGGGAATATTTTAGATCTATCAACCCCAAATGCTTGGCTGGGGATGGTTGCCTACACATTTCAAATATATTTCGACTTTGCAGGATATTCCGATATGGCAATAGGTCTTGGAAAGATGATGGGATTTACTTTTCCTGAGAACTTCGATATGCCTTATACCTCTAAAAGTATTTCAGAGTTTTGGCGTCGTTGGCATATGACTTTAGGTAACTTTATGAAGGATTACCTATATATTCCTCTTGGGGGAAACAAAGTAAGCAAGAGAAGAATGTATTTCAACTTATGGGTAGTATTCTTAATATCTGGACTTTGGCATGGGGCTAGTTGGAATTTTGTTATTTGGGGAGCCTATCATGGATTATTCCTTGTCTTAGATAAGATGTTTCTTATTAAATTTCTAAATAAAATTGGAGGTTTTTTCTCAACAATATTTACCTTTATTATTGTAATGATTGGTTGGGTATTATTCCGATCAGAGACTCTTGAATTTGCATTGCAATATATAAAAAAGCTATTTACTTTCACCCTAGCAAATGATTTCTATCCACGCCCTGACTTCTCAATAATGATATTTGTTAGTATTCTATTTGCATTTATAACTAGCTTGAAGTTTGGAAATAAGATTAAAGATTTCTTCTTTAACAAAAATACTTACTCAATAAAACAGCATATTCTCCTAACTCTAATGACTATTGTCTTGTTATTCTTATCGGTATCATTTATTGTATCTTCTGATTTTAATCCTTTTATTTACTATAGATTTTAATTGAAGATGAAAAGGTTTCTTGCAATACTTATATTAATCCTATTATTACTACCTTTTATATTTAATGTTTTTAAATATAAGAATGGAGATTTATTGGGTTATATATATAAGATAGAGAAACCTATCCTTACCTTTAAAAGCTTTAGTGACCTAGAATATCAGTGGGATCTCGAGAAATATACCAAACAAAGAGTAGCTTTTTCTGATTTCTTTATTAGAACTAGCAATGAATTAAATTACAGGTTGTTTAAATATTCAGATGTTCAATATGTTGAAGTTGGAAAAGATAATTACTTGTATATAGAAAGCTATATAAAATCTTATTTGGGATTAGATTATAAGGGTGAAGATAAAATCAATGCCTCTGTTGCAAAGCTTGCTCAGGTAAGAGATAGTTTGAAAACTAAAGGAGTTGATCTTATTTTTATTATGGCTCCAGGCAAAGGGAGTTATTATCCTGAATACTTAGCAGATAAATATGCACAACAAAACCCAACAACCACAAACTACGAAACATATACCAAAGCATTCTATAGCAATAATATTAATTATTTAGATTTCAACGCTTGGATGCTTTCCTTAAAGGACACAGTAGAGTATAGATTGTTTTCAAACACAAGTGTTCATTGGGGACAATACGCTTGTTATTTAGCTTTAGATTCAATAACTCGTTATATTAATTCAATGTATAATATAGCTCTTCCTACAATCAAAATAAAAGATATAAAGTTAAGCAAGAAGATGTACGGTGAAGATAAAGAAATTGAAAGTATAATGAATCTTCATACCAGTATTCCTCACGAAGAAATGCCAAGGATCCAAGTTGAAATAAATACTAAGAATAAAGATAATCTAAGAGTATTAACCATTGGAGATAGTTATTTTAGTGGTTTAAGTGATTTAGGTTTTATGAACTATTTATTTAAAGGTAGTGAGTTCTGGTATTATTTTAAGGAAGTAAGAAGGAATGTCTATACTAATATGTTTGTTTGGGAATATGATGATGTAAAGAAAGAAATTGAAAAGAATGACTTATTATTGATTCTATTCACTGAAGGGAAT
>JALNVJ010000214.1 GCA_023227645.1 Bacteroidales bacterium
ATATAATAAAAAAACTTAGAGTATTAAGAAAAAATACTTCTAACTTTCTTTATCATTAAGCATAGGAACAAATTTGAAATCTCCATACTCTTCTTTAATAAGCTCTAAATCAGATTTTTTAATTATTCTATACATTACTTGAGTATTATCTCCAATTGGAATAACTAAAAAACCTCCTGTTTTGAGCTGAGAAACTAGCTCGGAGGGTATTGTCTTTGCCCCACAAGTGATAATTATTTTATCGAAAGGAGCATAAGAAGGTAACCCTTTATACCCATCTCCAAAATAACATTTAGCATTATATTTCATTAATTTCAACACCGATTGAGCCCTGACATAAAGAGGTTTGTGTCTCTCAATTGTAAATACTCTTGCCTTCATTTGGCAAAGGACAGAGGTTTGATATCCTGAGCCTGTTCCAATTTCCAAGACTTTTTCATTTGGTTGTATATCCAAAAGCTGAGTTTGAAATGCCACAGTGAAGGGTTGAGATATTGTTTGATCGCATCCTATTGGAAGTGCCTTATCTTGGTATGCTATATTATCTAATGAAGAATCCAAAAATATATGACGTGGGACAACTCCTATTGCCTCCAATACTCCTCGGTCAATTATCCCTTTTCTTCCTAATTCTTCAACGAGTGCTTTTCGTAGTCCTTTGTGTTTAAAACTGTCCGCTATCATTAATGTTTTTTTTAAGTATGCGAATTTACAAAGAACTTATGACTTAGAGCCTATAATTCAAAAAAAACATCTATTTTTGCCTATTAATTATATCATATTTATTAATAATAAACGCAGCATTTGTTTCGTTAATGCATAAACCTTATTCTATTGCCATGAACAAAACCTTATTCTCTAATAATTATTTTACTATCTTAGTATTAATCCTTTTTTCTTTTAGCGTTATAAGTTGCGATGATTTTGATTCAGATCAGACCAATCCATCTTTTGTTTATGTAAAAGGCTTTAAGTTGGTTGAAAACCCAAATATTACTCAAAGCTCAATTGACGGGTTTCAAACAGAGGCCATTACAGATGCCTGGGTTTATGTTGATAATGAATATATAGGCACCTATGTATTGCCTTGTAATATTCCTATCCTTAAAGAGGGCAACCATAAAATTGATATCCGTCCGGGAATAAAACTAAATGGAATTGCACTTACAAGAACAGAATATCCATTCTACACTTATTATTCTGAAACACAAAGTTTAGTTGCAGGCAATACTATAACTATTGACACAATTGATATAATGTATGTTGAACAATATACAATTTTTGCTCTTAGCGAACTATTTGAAAGACCATATCTTGCTTTCACTACCGACGGAGTTGGTCAAGACACAAACAAATTGGTTAAATGCAATAATCAAGATACAGTTAAATGGGGTGATTACTGTGGTGCAATGTATCTAAACTCAGACCAAAGCTCATATAGAATAATATCAGACTCAATATTTTGCAATAACTACTCCTCATTAATCTTAGAAATTGACTATTGGTGTAATATACCTTTTGAAATTGGTATATCTGGCAAACCATCTTCGGCCGCAGCAACTCAATACATTAGTGCAATGGTTCTTAACTCAAACGACACAAAAGGATGGCAAAAAGTCTATGTTGTATTAGGCAAAGTTTGGTCTCAACTATCATATCCTAATGACTTTAGAATATATTTTACTCCTCAAAAGAAAGATGGAATAACAAATGGTTGGGTATTTATTGATAATGTGAAAATTATTCATAAACCAAATAATTAAACTTCACTAACTATCTCAAACTAAAAACTAATGAATAGGAAACTACAAGGAGCTAAATATATTCTCTCCGACTTATTGTCTGCCCTTATTGCTTGGACACTTTTCTTTATTTTCAGAAAAACAACAATTGATGCAGGGAATTTTAATGATATAAACCTTGTATTTAGTGATTCTAATCTCTATAAAGGACTAATATTCTTACCTCTGTTTTGGCTATTCCTCTATTTTAGCCAAGGAGCTTATGTTGATACCTATCGCAAATCAAGACTTAAGGAATTAGAACAGACTTTTTTTATTAGTGTAGTTGGAATTGTTATTATATTCTTTACGCTACTACTCGACGACCAAATTCAATCTTATAAAAACTATTATTTCTCTTTTATCATACTCCTAATAACTCATTTCACCCTAACCTATACCCCAAGACTAATAATAACAACCGTTGCTGCCAGAAAAATCCATAAGAAGAAAATTGGCTTCCCAACAATAATTCTGGGCAATAGCTCAAAAGCAATAAAACTATATAAAGATATTGAAAGTCAAGAGATATCCTCAGGCAATAAGATAATAGGATATGTGAATCTTGACACTAATCCAGATGATGGACTCTCAGGCTTTTTACCCTGCTTGGGCAATTACAAGGATATAAATCATATTATATCAGAGCATAAGATTGAAGAAGTAATTATTGCAGCGGAAAAAAAACATGAAAACAATCTTCACAAAATTATTACTCAAATTGAAACACAAAACAACGTCCTAATTAAGGTTCCAGCCGACACAAAAGATATTTTATTAGGTAGAGTGAAAATGTCATCCATATTCCAAACACCATTAGTGCTAGTATCGAACGAAGTATTATCAAATTGGCAGAAGGTTATTAAAAGAACAATGGATATAGTCTTTTCAATAATAGCAATTATCATACTTATCCCTGTATATATTATTACAGGAGCAATAGTATATTTTACATCAAAGGGACCAATATTTTATCGCCAAGAAAGAATTGGTTATAAGGGTAAACAATTCCATATGCACAAGTTTCGCTCAATGTATATAAATGCAGAAGAAGGTACA
>JALNVJ010000215.1 GCA_023227645.1 Bacteroidales bacterium
ACATTGTTGAACTAATTGCAGGGAAAACAAATCTCTTGGCATCAAAAAACGAAGCAAAAAGAACAATAAAAGAAAATGCACTTTCAATAAATAAAACAAAGGTAAATGAAGACTATATCTGTACCGAAACAGACCTACTTAATGGAAAGTATATCTTGGTTCAAAAAGGAAAGAAAAACTATTATTTGATTATTGCTAAATAGAAATAAGAAACATAAGGGCATAAAAAAAAGCAGTCTCAGGAATTTTTGGGACTGCTATTTTTTTAGCTTAATATCCAGATTAATCTGGAATTAAATTATTGTACTGGAGTAACTGCTGGAGTTTCAGTTGGAGTTTCAACAACAACTTCTTCTTGAACAGGAGTTTCAACTGCAGTTTCAGTTGGAGTTTCAGTTTTTCCACCACAAGCTACGAATACAGTAGCAACAGCTAATAAAAATAATGCTTTTTTCATTTTGTTTTGTTTTAATTGATTTGACAATTCATTTGTTTTAACACGTGCAAAATTACAAAAAAATTCGATATTGGTATTAAAAAATAGCTTTTTTGTTTTATTTAACTTTATTCACAAGAAAACTCACGTCTCATTTTGTTAATTTTACTATCCCAAGGTAAGTAGTATAGCGCTGAATCTAAAACCTTTATCGCCTCATCCTCTCTGTTTAAACTTGTCTTTATTGTAGCCAAATCTGTCCAAGCATTTGTGGTGAATTTATATTTTAATATAAAGTTTGAGATGATAGTATCCGCAATTTCATATTCTTTTAGTTTATTATACTTCCTATACAACATCCTAACAGGGTCATAACAAAGTGGTTTCATAGCCATACACTCTCTTGCCCAATACTCAGTACTATCTAACATATTTAATTTAAAATAATAATTAGACAACCTATACTCTCTAAGACCTAAATACGGGTTAGACTTATCGTTAATAATCACATCCACAGCCTGTCTCCACTTCTTTTCAGCATCAAACCTCATAGCCTTAGTCATAGCAATAGGATTAACATTTTCATCAACCGTAGGAACAACAGGGAACAAAACATTCCATTGATCGGCAGTAATCTTTATCCTCTTATATCCATTGGTTTGGAGAATCTTAGTTTTTTGAAGAACAGAAGAAACATAGTGCATAGTTTCAACCGTGGTAAGACCAATAGTAATAAAACCAATAATAATGATAATAAACTTCTTAGTAGGCAAAGGATTTATCTCCCTCTTAGTTTTGATATAAGCAACCAATATCAAAGACATCCCTAAAGCTAAGTATAACTGACAATCGGCTCTCTCTAATGGAAAATTAAACAAGGCATCATTCATATAAGTAATAATGCATAAGAAGCCAGCAAATGAAATAAACCTAGTGTTTTCACTAACACCCCTCTTAAATAAAGTTTTAAGAAACAAAACCAAAGCAGAGAAAAACAAGAGCAAATAACTAATCAAACCAAAAACACCCAACTCCGACCACATCTCCAAAAAATCATTATGAGCATGATCACTAACCACAAAATTAGGCTTCTGACTAGCCTCCACCCTCATTATAGCCAATTTATGATTACCAACCCCATAACCAAGCCAAGGCTTATCCTTAATAATAGAAACAGTATTCTTCCAAATAATCAACCTCCCCTTACTATTACCCTCCTCAATCGACTTAAACCTATTAGAAACCGAATATGGGCTATCCTTAGAACCAAAAGACTTAGCAATACTAGTTTTAGCACAATAATGATTGAAATTATATTTAATAAAAGAATCACCAGCAAAAAAACCTAAGAGAGCCGAGCCAATAAGAAAACCAATAGTTAGTATCAAATTCTTTGATCTCTTAAACCTAAGAACAACAAAAATAGAATATCCTAAAAGAAGCGATAATTGGAAAACCAAGCCCAAGAAACTAGTCCTAGCACTAAGAATAACCAAACAAAAAGTTAGACCAAAGATAAGAAAAATAGAAATCCATCTCTCCCAGTTCTTCCTGAAAATAAAAGCATAATAAAGAAAAGGCAATTTAAATAAAATAGCAGCCGCAAAGATATTCTTATTCCCATAAAAACCATTAATATAAAGATTCATCCTAGGATTAATATGAGCACCAAGATAATAATAAGCAATAATACACCAAAGAATATTTATAATACTAATGAATATAGTCAACTTAATAATAGCATTAAATAAAGACGGCTTTTTAGAAAAGAAAAACGAGAAATAAATAAACAACAAATAAATAACAATCCACCTATTGACCGTAACAACACTCTCGGCAACATTCATCGACTGGAAAAAAGACAAAAACATCATCCCAATCAATAGAAGCCAAGCAAAAGAAATCTTATTCCTAAAAATAGAAACGCTAACAAACTGCTTATCCCTAATAGAATAAACCAATAAAAAAACAATAGAAACAACATTAAGAACCGAAAAAACAAAGAACTTCATCGACGTAGAATCCAAAACCCATAAAGGAGGTAAAATTTGGCTTAAAACATAAATTGCAATCAAAACAATACCAAAAAGGTAAACATTCTTAAACCCTTTGCTCTTCTTATTCAACAACCGATTATCTAATTCCATACTAAAATAATTTATTAATCTGCAAAAGTACATAAAAAACAATACCCAAACTTCCTAAGTACAAAAAAAGAGGGAGATAATCAATACCCCCCTCACCAATAAACCCTTAACGCCTATTGCAAACCCTTCACATCTAAGTTAGCCTCAGCAAAAGAAGTCTTAGCTAAGCTACGTTTGAAATCAGGACTAGGATAAAACCTACAACGAACCGTTTTGATTGTTGAAGCATCCACATCTTCAAGAACATC
>JALNVJ010000216.1 GCA_023227645.1 Bacteroidales bacterium
AAATTGTCCGGAGACCGCGAGACAGAGAATGATTTCGATGATGTATTTAGTGTACACAGCTTTGTTGGCATTAAACGTATCTGTTGAAATTCTTCAAGCTTTCGTGACTGTTGGAGATAGTATGGAAATAACAAATGAGTTATTTTCAACTAAAATAGATAATTCTTATTATAGTTTTGAGAAAGCCTTTGCTGCAAATCCTGAAAAAGTTGGTCCTAACTGGGAGAAAGCTCAAAAAGTTAGAAAAGAAACCAACGATATCATGAATTATATCGACGAAATGAAATATGAATTAGTAGCAACTGTTGAAGGGCTTGAAGGTGGAAAAGCAGAAGCTAAGAAGTTATTGGCTTCTGAGGGATATGAAGGTATTCAGGCAAAGGACGACTATACTAAACCAACTCAATACTTTATAGGAGGAACAGAGAATGGATCCGCTGCTAAGGCGATGGAACTCAGAAAAAAGATTGAGGAATACCAAGCTAAAATGCTAAAATTTGCAGAACCTGACTCTACTTTCATAAAGAGGTTAACAAAGATGCAAATCAACACTAAGGCTAATTATAAAAATAGCAGTGGTCAGAAATTGAATTGGCAGTTATATAATTTCAATCATACAATTACTTTAGCCGACTTAGTTCTTCTGAATAAATTTAAATCTGAAATTCAGAATGCTGAGTTTGATATGGTAAATCATCTTTTAGCCTCAGTAAGTGCTGATGACTATAAGTTTGATAATGTTAGAGCAAAAGTTGTTCCAACTGCAACCTATGTTATGCAAGGAACTTCTTATGAAGCACAAGTGTTTGTTGCTGCATATGATTCAAAAACTCAATTAACTGCAGCTGTTGGAGGAAAAAATTATATTTCTGATTCAGGAGTCATTAGATTGCAATTTCCAGCTGGAGCAGTAGGACTTCAAAGATACCAAGGTACAGTTTTTGTTAAAGGTGATAAGGGAGACGAACCATATCCATTTTCTGGAGAATATTTTGTTGCAGCACCTGCTGTTACAATTTCCCCAACCAATATGAATGTATTCTATATTGGTGTTGATAATCCGGTATCTATTTCTGCCCCAGGAACAAGTTCTGAACAGTTAATAACATCAATCACCGGTGGAGGTGGAGCAACCATTAAGAAAGTATCAGCTGGGAACTATATTGTTAATGTAAAAACACAACAAGAAGTAGTAATTTCTGTTGATGCTAACATTAATGGAAGGAATATGAAACAAGGATCAATGAAGTTCCGTGTTAAACAAATACCTAAGCCAAAAGCTATGGTTGGTTCATCCGATGGAGGAAGAGTGGCTAAAGAAATTCTTGTGGCTCAAGGAGGTTTAAAAGTTGTGATGGAAGGATTCGATTTCCCTGTAAGATATGATGTTGTTGAGTTCCAAATGACCTTTAATACTGGAGGAGATGGACAAGCGGCTTTAGTTTCTAGAGGATCTCGCTTTACTCCAGAAATGATTAGTCAACTTCAAAGGTTAAGAAGAGGAAATAAAGTTTATATTGAAGGAATTAGAGCAAAAGGACCCGATGGAGAAAAATCAGTTCAAAATCCTCAAATGATATTTACAATACAATAAAAACACAAAGTATATGAAAAAAACAGTTGTAATAATATTTGTGCTAATGTCTATGTTTGCCATAGACTTAAATGCTCAAATATTAGACGAACCAGAATCTTCACCAAGAGATAGTTTTTATGAAAAAATATCTTTCAAACAAAGAAAGCCATTTACTTTCCCTTATGTACGTGAGGCAGATGTTGTTTGGCAATGGAGAATATGGAGAGTTATAGACTTTCGTGAAAAACAAAACCAAGTTTTTTACTATCCTATTGATCCAGATCAAGGAAGAGTAAATCTATTTTATGCATTAGAACAAGCAATTAATGAAGGAAAAATAAAAATATATCTTGATGATGAATTTAAAAATGAGATAGTAAATTGGCAAGAAAGAAAGTTGTCATTAATTCCTGCTCGAACAATTACAATAGATGTTGAGGATATTGATGGAACTTTATATCAAAAGGACACAATAATCCAATTTCCTATTAAAACTGAAGATATTAAGACCCTTCGTTTAAAAGAAGATTGGTTTATAGATAAAAGCAGAACCGTTCAAGATGTTAGAATATCTGGTTTCTCTCCAATATTTTATAAAGTTGATGCTGAAGGTGCTGCTCCAATCCCTTACCCACTTTTTTGGATAAGATATGATGACCCAGAAGTAAGAGATTTGCTTGCAAATACTGAAGTTTATAACTTTAAGAATGATGCACAAAGAAGAACTTATGATGATATTTTCTTAAAAAGGATGTTTAGCAGTTATATAATAAGAGAATCGAATATTTATAGTGTTCGTACACTTAATCAATATACCTCAGGAGATGAGGCATTGCTTGAATCTGATAATATCAAAAACGCTATCTATAATTTTGAAGAAGATATGTGGGAATATTAGAACCCATAATCTACTCTAATAAAAAAAACAGCAATGAATTTATTCGTTGCTGTTTTTTTTTCTTTATTCCTTTTTTTTTCTGATTTTGACTTAGCAAAACCCTAATGCTACATCTATAAAAAGACCGTTGCAAGGTAAAAATCAGCATTAAAGACTAGTAAACAGGTTGTGAAAAAGAATAGTCAAAGAAGTATTCTTCAATCAAATTAATTCAATTATAAATTGGGAGGGGACTTCTTCAAAAATAAGTTAATGAAAAATTATTAGTAAGCTTTTTTATCAGAATCAGGATTTACAAGATTAAAGGATTTTCATGATTACCACGAAGGGGTGAAAGGTTTGTAGGAAAAT
>JALNVJ010000217.1 GCA_023227645.1 Bacteroidales bacterium
CCTTATGCCTGCTAGCATTAAGACTGAAATTGGATAATAAACCATTGGCTTATCATAGATTGGAAGCAATTGCTTACTTACACCTTTAGTGATTGGGAACAACCTTGTTCCTGAACCACCTGCTAGTACGATACCTTTCATATATTTGTTTTTATTTTTTCTGAATCTCTATTTTCTTGCTTCAATATATTAATTCGTGTACAGAAAATCAATATAATCTGAGGACAAATAATAATAGCAAAGCACCGTCAGTTACATTTTATTTATATTACTGGCGGTTTTTTCAAAGAGCAAATCTAAGAAAATTATTTGAATAAAAGGCTTTTATTTCATAAAGTATTTTATGGGAAATTTATTTACCAGTTTTACTATGATTAGCATTAGTAGTATGGTATAGATAAAACGGAAGAGAAATACTCCACTCCAGGATGCTCCTAGTCCTATCATTAATAGAGAGTCTTCTATTATGGAATGGAAGAGGCTAAGGAGTGCAAGGGAGAGGAATATATCTTTCTTGCCAATATCATTTTCTTTTGATTCGGCAACAATTAATCCTCCTCCATAGGCTAATCCTAGTGTCATTCCTATTATGGTTAGGGGCATTACTTTTTGACTTATTCCTAAGAACTTTAATACCGGGTAGAGTAGTCGGTTTATTAAATCTATAATTTTTATTTTTTCTAAGAAATCAAGGCTTACGATTAATAGCATTACTATTGCTCCTATGGTTATATATTTTTGAACTTCGGCTAATGCCCAATCTATTAGTGATGATTTTTCTGGGGTTATTATTGGTAGAGTTACGGGTCCTTGATATACTCCGAAAAATGAATAACTTAAATTTAAGATCATTGCAAATATATATCCACCTAAGAAACGGATAAGGAAGATGGGTAGGAATTTAGCTCCTGCTTTTTGACATATTGGTATTTCTATCAGGAAAGTATGTGCAAAAAGAATTAGGGTTGAGAGAGTAGTGATTTGAGCTATATTGAGGGGATTGTTGGCTATTATGCTAGTAAGGACAAGAATCCCCCCATATATATTTGATATCATTGCAGTCACCCAAACAATACTCATTTCGCCTGGTAGTCCTAAAGGATACATAAGTGGTTCAAATAAGCTACCTATAAATGGCATTGCATTAGTTTCTTGCAATATCTTTATTAGTATGCTTACTGGAATCATTATTTTAAAGAATACTGAACTTGCTAGCCACCATTTCTTTAAAATCTTTTTTATATATTCTCTCATTTACTATTCGGTGAAGCGAATATTGGTCATAGTTTTTTCACAATAATGACATTGAATTTTTAGTGGAGCCTTTCCAATAACATTAAACTTTGTTTTTATTTCTTCTTTATTGGTTATGCAGTTTGGATTAATACATTTTAGTATTTCATCTATCTTATCGGGTATCTCAACTGCTTTTTTCTCCACTACCTCATAGTCTTTAATAACTATTAAGGTTGCATTTGGTGCAACTAAAGCAATTTTATTAAGGTCGTGTTGTTCAAAGTATTTACTCCTAACTTTTATTATACCTTTTTTACCGTATTTTTTACTATCTAAGTTAATTCCTATTAGAACTTCATCTTCATAGTTATTTAATCCTAGAATATTTAATACCATTAATACTGTATTTACTGGTATATGATCTATTACTGTCCCGTTTTCAATTGCTGATACTATTAATTCTTTTTTACTTATTGTTGTCATAAAATTATTATTAAACCATTAAACTTTAAACCTACTTAACTCCCAATATTGCTGCCATAAGGGCTTGGCGTACATATACTCCATTTCTTGCTTGTTGGAAATAATATGCATACGGAGTATTATCTACATCTGCTGCTATTTCATTTAGTCTTGGTAATGGATGTAATACTCTCATATTTTCTTGACATCCCTCTAAGGTTGATGCATTTATTATACAAGAGTCTTTTACTTTTTCATATTCTAATGGGTCGGAGAATCTCTCTCTTTGCACTCTTGTCATATAAATTATATCGGATACCGATACTGCATCATTGATATTTGTGTATTGGTAATATTTTAGTTTTGCTTTCTTAATATGCATCTTGACTGCAGATGGAAGCTTAAGTTCGGTTGGTGAAACGAGATGGAAGGTAGCATTAAAATTACACATTGCCTCAACAAGGGAATGAACTGTTCTTCCATATTTTAAATCTCCTACAAGGGTTATTTCTAAGTTTTCAAGTCTCCCTTGAGTTTTAAGTATAGAATAAAGATCTAACATACATTGGGTTGGGTGTTGGTTAGAACCATCTCCTGCGTTGATTACTGGAACGGAAGATACTTCTGAGGCATAACGAGCTGCTCCTTCAATTGAATGGCGCATTACAATTATGTCGGAATAGGATGAGAGCATTTTGATGGTGTCGTGTAGAGACTCTCCTTTGGCTAGGGATGTAGCGGCGGGATTGGCAAAACCAATTACTTTAGCTCCCAACATGGAGGCTGCGGATTCAAAACTTAAACGAGTACGGGTTGAGGGTTCAAAAAAAATTGATGCCACTACCTTGTCTTTAAGAATTTCTTGTTTTGGATTCTTCTCAAATTCTTCTGCAAGTTTTAGTATTTCCAAATATTCTTGCTTTGTGTAATCAGAAATTGAAATTAAATTCTTGTTCTTTAAATTTGTCATATCTTCCTTATTATTATTATTTTTCTTCTTTTCTTCTTATTCTTATCTTATAAAATCAAAAAAAAAGCGACTAGGAATAGTCGCTTTTTCTAAAAATCAAAACTTTTAATATCGTGATAGATATTATATAAAGTGTTTTCTATGTTTTGTC
>JALNVJ010000218.1 GCA_023227645.1 Bacteroidales bacterium
CTGAACAAAGACATAACCCCTAATACATTCAATAAAGACTTCTGAGGGGTCTAAATTGCTAATATGAAGAATAATATCACGCTTTCCTGCCTCTTCTCTTAGTAGATTTGAGAAAGGTATATCAAAAAAATTAGCTTTATTACAGTCTATAATGTCTTTGCCCTCAACATCTAAACATTCTAATTGATTATTTGTTATACAAAGACTATGATATTTGGTGAATATTTTATATTTTTGCATCATGAATACTAATAATGAAACGGCCATTCAAGCCGCTCGATTTCTTTTGCAAATTAAAGCAATTAAATTGAATAATGAAAATCCTTTCACTTGGGCATCAGGTAGAAAGTCTCCAATTTATTGTGACAACCGTATAACTCTTTCTTACCCAGAAATAAGGACATTTCTCCGCCAACAAATTGTTTCTATTATAAATGAACATTTTGCAGAGGCAGATGTTATTGCAGGAGTTGCAACAGGTGGAATTGCCCTAGGAGTTTTGGTGGCTCAAGATATTGGAAAGCCTTTTATTTATGTTCGTCCTGAAGAGAAAAAACATGGACTTACTAATACAATTGAAGGCATTGTTAAAGAAGGACAATCCGTTTTAGTTATTGAAGACTTAATTTCAACAGGCAAGAGTAGTCTTTTAGCTGTTGATGCATTAAGAGATGCTGGTTGTATTGTAAAGGGAATGATTGCAATCTTCACCTACGGATTAGAAATTTCTGAAAAAGCATTTGAGGATAAAGAAGTACCATTATACACAATTACAGATTACGACACCCTAATTGAAACGGCAAAAGAAGAAACTTATATTAAGGAAGATGAAATTAATTCACTAAGTAAGTGGAGAATGAATCCTGAAAAATGGTCACAAGAGAGATTGAATCAATAAGAAAAAATTTGAAATAACCTCCTAGGCGTTACCTAAAATAACGCCTTTTTTTATATAATTATATGACAAAAGTTGAAAGTAAAACAGTTGAAATAGACTCAAAAGCAGAAAAGATATTCGATTTCCTAACCGACTTCACCCATTTTTCTCTTCTCTTGCCCGATAAGGTTGAGAATTGGAAGGCGACAAAAGACAAATGTTCTTTCACCATTAAGGGATTCACTGATTTTGGGATGAAGATTGCAGAAACAACACCCTACTCATCAATTCTAATTACTAATGATGAGGAAGTTAAGATGCCAATAAAATTCACATTTACTTGGAATTTTTCTCCTCTATCAGATAATAAAACCAGAGTTATTGCTGTTTTCAATTTAGATATGAACCCAATGATGGCAATGATGGTAAAAAACCCTTTAAAGAACTTCATTGACGTATTGGTTGATAAATTAAAAGAAAAAATAGAAACAGATATTTAATGATAAAACGTTTTGCCACATTAATCTTAATTCTAATATTTTCTCAAGGAGTTTTTTCACAGGAGAAAACACTTTTAGAATATGATCCTTGTAGCGAAACTATCAATAAAAAATCTATAAAGAAATTCGATAAAGCATATAAAGCATATTTGAAAAGAGATTTTAATTCTGCCTCAGATATTTTACGTGATCTAATCATTTCCGAACCTGAATTTGCCTCACCCTATTTCTTAGTTGGAATGATTGGAGTAAGTAAATCAAATCCAGCAACAATAGAAAAGTTCTTTCCTAAAGTCATAGATATATGTCCCGATTATTCCAACCCAATCGTCTTTTATTATCTAGGTTTAATTGAATACACCTACGAAAGGTTTGACTCTTCATTAAAACATTTCACGACATTCAAAAAAATGGCAAAAGAAGATGGTAGCATTATTTCTGACAGCCTTATTATGGAAGCTGAAAACTATATTGAGTGGTCAGAATTTATTACAGAAACTAAATCAAACCCAGTAAACTTTAACCCAAAAAAAATAAATAATATATCCACAAATGAAGATGAATACCTCCCATTCATATCATTAGACAGGGAAAAAATATTCTTCACCAGAAGACAATACGTGAAGAAAAACACTCAATCAACCTTCTACGATAAAGCAAATATTGAGATGAAAGAGATATTTAGTATAGCAACCCTTCAAGAAAACGGACTCTACGACAAAGGATTTCCTCTTCCAGAGCCATTTAACGACACATACAACGAAGGCGGGGCAACCTTAACTGCCGATAACAGGGATCTCTACTACACAGTCTGTATGCCCAAAGAAGACTATTTAAATTGCGATATCTATCATTCAAAATGGCTCGGAGAATATTGGAGTGATATTAAAAACTTAGGAAACAATATAAACACATTAGGAACATGGGAATCCCAACCCTGCATATCCCCTGACGGGAAAACCCTATACTTTGTTTCAAATAGAGGAGGGGGATATGGAGGATTAGATATATGGTATTCAATAAAACAAAGAAATGGTTCTTGGTCGAGAGCAATAAATGCTGGGCCAAAAATCAACACCCCATTAAATGAAAAAGCACCTTTCGTTCATCCCGACGGAATAAGTTTTTATTTTAGCTCAACAGGATGGAGAGGATTAGGTGGCTATGATTTATTCTATTTACGCTTAGACGACAAAGATATGAAAAAGCCCATAAACCTAGGCTATCCAATCAATACTGAGGCAGATGAAATTGGCGTTTATGTTACATTGGACAATAAAATGGCATATTTTGCATCAAATAATATTGAAGGAGAACCAAATTGGAATATATATGAGTTTGAACTTGACGAAAGATATAGGCCACTTAATACAAAACTTCTAAAAGGAAACATTACCGATCACTCAAATGATGGAATTGGAGCCGA
>JALNVJ010000219.1 GCA_023227645.1 Bacteroidales bacterium
GTAATTTTGCTCCCTAAAATTAGTTTATCATGAAAGAATATATCATTGCAACCAATAATAAACATAAGGTTGAAGAAATTAGTCTAGCATTAGGAGACTCAATTAAGTTAGTTACTTTAAGAGAATTAGGTCATAAGAAAGATATCCCTGAAACTTCTGATACTCTTAAAGGTAATGCTCAGCAAAAAGCTCAATATATCTACACCAAATTTGGAAAAGATTGTTTTGCAGACGATACAGGGCTTGAAGTTGAGGCATTAAATGGAGAGCCTGGTGTATATTCGGCACGTTATGCTGGGGATAGATGTAGCTTTGAAGAAAATATAGATAAGCTACTTGAAGAAATGACTGGAAAGACTAATCGTAAGGCGAGTTTCAAAACTGTTATTTGTTTGATTGAGGATGGAAAGGAATTCTATTTTGAAGGAGAATGTAAGGGCTCTATTACAACAGAGCGTTATGGAAAGAAAGGCTTCGGTTATGACCCTGTTTTTATACCGAATGGTTACGGCGAAAGCTTTGCTGAAATGAATTTGGGAGAAAAGAATAAGATAAGCCATAGGGGTCTTGCGGTTGAAAACCTGGTTAAGCACCTATTAAAGAAATAAGATATGATATATAAGGAAGAGGATATTAGAGAAAATCAGATTTTGGAAGTAGCAAAATCAATTATGATTGCAGCCCGAACAGCTCCAAAAGCAAGAGGGATTGACAATCTTGTGATATTAACAATTACAAAAGAAGATATAATTAAGCTTTCCGAAAAAACAAAAAAGATGTATGAAGAAACAAATCAAGCATTCTTCTTACGTGACTCTCAAACTATATTAAATGCAAAGGCAATTGTTTTAATAGGAACTAAAAACGCCCCATTAGGATTAAACTGTGGCCTATGTGGATATGCAACTTGTGAAGAAAAGATAGAGAAATCAAATTGCCCTTGTGTGTTTAATTCACACGACTTAGGCATTGCCATTGGTAGTGCCACTTCAATTGCTGCTGATAATAGAGTTGACAACAGGGTGATGTATTCTGTTGGAGCTGCAGCAAAGGAACTCGGCTTTTTTGGACCAGATATTGTTTTTGGCTTTGCAATTCCCCTTTCCGTTTCGAGTAAGAGCCCATTTTTTGATAGACCAACATTATAAATAAATAAATTGATTTTCAATAATAAAGACAAGAATACAGTATGTTAGAAATAAATAAAATAAAACTCAATAAGGAAAGCGTTATTGAACTTTTGATAGTAAAGAATTTTAAAGCCGCAGAAGAAAAAATAAATATGCTTCTTGTTTTAGACGAGAAAAAACGCCAAGTTCAAAAAGAACTGGAAGACATTAAGGCCGAACTTAACCTTAAATCCAAAGTTATAGGGCAGTTGATGAAAGAAGGATCTAAGGAATTAGCTAAAAAAGCAAAGATAGATGTTGCTAATTTAAAAGAATCTTCAAAAGACTTAGAAACCAATATGGTGGAAAAAGAAAAAGAAATTGAAGAATTACTACTTTCAATTCCTAACCTACCTCATCCATCTGTTCCAAAAGGGAAAACAGCCGAAGATAATATTATAGAATATAATTTTGGAGAAATACCAAAACTTTACGAAGGCGCAACCCCACACTGGGATTTATGTGCAAAATATGATATTGTTGACTTTGAACTTGGAAATAAGATAACAGGTGCTGGCTTTCCAGTATATAAAGGCAAGGGAGCCAAACTTCAAAGAGCCTTAATCAACTTCTTTTTAGATGAGGCAGAAAGAAATGGATTCTCAGAAGTACAACCCCCTCTAATGGTTAATGAAGCCTCTGCCTTAGCTACAGGACAGCTCCCAGACAAAGAAGGACAAATGTATTCAATACCATTGGATGGTTTCTATATGATACCAACAGCAGAAGTCCCAATAACAAATATATTCCGTGATGTTATTGTTCAAGAAAAAGAATTCCCAATTTGCAAATCCGCCTATTCACAATGTTTTAGAAGAGAAGCAGGTTCATACGGTAAAGATGTTAGAGGATTAAATCGTCTCCACCAATTCGATAAGGTAGAGATAGTTTGCATCGATCACCCAGAGCATTCATACGAGCAATTGGAAACAATGAAAAACCACGTTGCAAATATCTTAAAGAAACTCGAACTTCCATTTAGAGTACTCCGACTTTGCGGAGGAGATATTAGCTTTACTGCAGCCCTAACCTTCGATTTTGAAACCTATTCAGCTGCACAAGAACGATGGTTGGAAGTAAGTTCAGTATCAAACTTCGAAACATTTCAATCTAATCGCTTAAAGCTTCGATTTAAAAACCAAGAAGGCAAAACACAATTAGCTCATACCCTAAACGGATCAGCACTTGCCCTCCCTCGAATTCTTGCATCCATATTGGAAAACAACCAAACTCCAGAGGGAATAAAAATTCCGAAAGCCCTAATTCCTTATACAGGATTTGAAATAATAGATTAAAAAATAGCTTTGCCTCAAAAAAAGAGGAAATTCATTCCTAAGAAAGGGCAAGAAAGCCCCATAAAATGATTTATCATATAATTGGAAGGTAGTATCCCAAAAAGTGTGTAAGAAGGTTCTAATTTTGTAGTGCAAAGTTAATCATTTTTCTTTTATTTGCTTTTTCTTTGACTTAAAAATAGGCAGAAGTGGAACGGAGGCGTAGCCGTAGTGGAACTTCTGCCTATTTTCCCTTCCTAATTTTCTTCGTCCCATCTAAATTTCTTTTTCTCACATTGTAGATTTGGTA
>JALNVJ010000220.1 GCA_023227645.1 Bacteroidales bacterium
TTCCTTATTGGCTACTCTTCATTTTTTGTCTTAGTTATTAGAGCAGATGCAGACACTCCAATAAATGAATATAAGCCAAATACCACTGAAAAATTAACCTCATATCTAAATCGTGAGGCCTACGGAAAAACACCATTAGTTTATGGACCAAGTTATACAGCCCTTCCTCCTAAAGATTTTAAAATAACTGAAAAAGGACTAGAACCAATCTTTGATAGAGAATTAATGATGCTCTTTCCAAGAATGTGGAATTATAATAATCCAAACTACGAATTAGGATATGTTGATTGGGCAGGCATTCCCCAAGACACAGTTATTATTGATGGAATAATTAGAGCCAAGCCAAGTTGGATTCAAAACATTCAATTCTTTGCCAATTATCAAATTGGATATATGTATTCTAGATATTTATTATGGAACTTCGTGGGCAAAACCAATGACGAACAAGGCTATGGGGATAATCATAGAGGACAGTGGATGACAGGGCTAGAACCTGTGGACGAGTTCCTAAATAAGAGCACAGATATACAACCTACTCATAGAATAAATAAAGCAAATAATCTATATTTTGGAATACCTTTTCTTCTTGCTATTATTGGTCTTTTCTACCAAATAGGAAGAGACACCAAGGGTTGGTTTGCAGTTATGGCTTTATTTATTTTCACCGGAATTGCAATAACTATCTATCTCAACGAATACGCCTACCAACCACGAGAAAGAGACTATGCCTATGTTGGTTCATTTATGGCCTTTAGCATTTGGGTTTCCATTGGAGCCTTTGCCATAAGTCAGTGGCTGGTAAATCTTATAAGAGTAAAAAAACCAAAATACGTCCTTCCTTGCTTTTTGCTAGTTCCTGCCCTAATGTTTGCTCAAAACTTTAATGACCATAATCGTTCTTATAGATACACAGCCCATAATTTTGCCTCCTCAATCCTAAATAGTTGCCAGGAAAATGCAATCTTATTTGTAAACGGAGACAATGACACCTTTCCGCTTTGGTACTGCCAAGAAGTTGAAGGTATAAGACAAGATGTTAGGGTGATTAACCTACAACTACTAAATAGCCCAGAATATATAGAGAAACTTACCAAGAAAGTATATAACTCCGAAAAAGTAGAACTATTAGCAAAGAAAGAAACATATTATAATAATAATTGGAACGTTTGTTTTATTAACCCAAGCAATAAGACCCTTGAAATAAAATCAGCCCTTAAGGAATTATATAATGAGAAGAATTCAATCATCCTTAATAAAGCAAAGTTCTATTCCTTAGCTTCCAATAAAATATCTATCAATATAGACTCTTCCAACAGTATGGAAATAACAATTGAAGGCTCCGATTTCAGCAAGAGCACAATGATTGTTTATGATATAATTGCAAACAATATTAATAAGAGACCAATTTATTTCTCCAACTACTCGGTTGAAAATTTATTTGGCTTTGATGAATATATAAGTAACGAAGGATTTCTAAATAAACTTACCACAACAAAGCTAAAACCACAAAACATTATTGTTGAAACCAAGAATATTAATTTTGGAACAGATAAGATGTATACTAACCTAATGCACAACTATGCATGGAAAAACTTCGACAAAAAACACATCTATTACGACGAACTCCATAGGAGCATAATAGAACAATTTGCCCAACAAACCTCAATCCTAACCCATCTACTTATTGAAGAAGGCAAACCAGAAAAAGCTCTTGCAGTTGCAAATCTTTGCATAGACAAAATTCCACCTACAATTCATAATTACCCTTATGTTTTATCGGAACTTTCAATAGCCTATTCATTATTAGACAATCAAGAAAAAGCCCAATCTCTAATGACTATAGTAATAAAATACTTTACTCAAGAAATGGATTACTACTTAAACCTTAGCCCCTACGAACAATCTCAAAACCGACTTACAGCACAAAAACTTATAGGCTCATGGATTAACCTCTGTGAAATAACAGAACAATGGGGACTAGAACCCCTAAGAGTTCAACTTGCAGACCAGTTCTTCACCTATGCCTCACCATATTGCCTAATATGCTTCGACCAATTAAATAGATTAAATAAAAACCCAGACTATTACTCAGAAGAAATTCAAAGATTAAATTCCCTACTCGAAACAATCTATTCCTTTGCCGAAAAATACGAAGAACAACTTCCAATTCGGTAATACCTACACAAATCAGAGATATTAATCAAGCATTATTGAAATTAAATCAAGTAATTTTAAAACTATATCAAGTAATTTTAAATTTATACTTGCAAATTATAAGAACGAAATGCCATTTCCTTGCGACGAAATGGCATTTCGTAACAAGGAAATGCCATTTCAAACCAACGAAATGGCATTTCATATTCAATATTTCTTGATCTAATTTTAAAATTACTTGATCTAATTTTATAAATTCTTGAACTAGTTTTGGAATTACTTTATTTAGAAAATTAATAATAAGAAACAGCTTAATTTATTTAAAATCTTTGGTAGAATAGTTATGAAATTATTATTAACTTTGCCATTATTTACAACTAAAATTCAAAAAAATGAGAAAGTATAGTATAATGTTATGTGCTATGTGTTTTATTAGCATAGGGTTATTTGCCCAAACTTCATCTACTGAAAACAATGAAGATCAAAAACATCATTTTGGAATTGGTCTAACAACAGATATCTTTGCTGGAAATAGAGATATGAATAGCTTTAAGACAAATATATTTGAATATGATATTTCTTTACTTTCATCAAATCAA
>JALNVJ010000221.1 GCA_023227645.1 Bacteroidales bacterium
AATGTCTTTTGGGATATTAGCTCCATTAATTTTGTCTAAGTCTTTTTGAAGTGCTGGACGGATATTTCCATTCTTATCGTTATATTCTTTTGCAAATACAATATCTCCTTCTCCTTCAATCTTGATAACAAGTGCTGCCCAGCTTTCCATTGCTTTCTTAGCTTTTACAAAGTCTATTACAAATTTACCTTCTTTATTTCTTGAGAAAGCTCCTTGGTCTTCGAAATGGTTAAAGCACATCATATTTGCTTGTCCATGAGCTGATGCTGCACCAAAACGAACAGAACGAAGTATACCTGCGATAAATGTTGCATAAGCATCTTCTTCAGTTATATTTGTTATTTCTCCTTTTTTTATAAGTGAGGTTACCATATAAAGACCTAAGATATCTGCCTTTGCTTCTTCCCAAGATGAATATTGGTTTCCTAATGCTTTTCTAACAGAGCCCTTTCCATTAACTGTGGTTTTAATTCCTAATCCATGTGATACTTCGTGGAAGGTTACATTTGAAAAGAACGCATCAAATTTAATATGTTTCATTTGGTCAGCAACCATAATCTGTTCTGCAATTGGCATAAGAATTTTATCAAACTTAGCCTTCATTGCATTCTTTAACTGAAGGCGTCTTGCTCCTTTTGCAAGTTGCACTCTTTCGTCATTTGGAAGGTTAATTGCTATTGTTTTGCTTCCTGCGTTACAATCGCCACCATAGAATATTACGTCGTAAACATTAAGGTCGGAGTCTGTTCCAGGTATCTCTTTCTTAAATTTTGGGTCAACAGGTAGTCCCTTTTGAAGTTCGGGTAGCATAGCAGTAAACTTTGCTAGGTTGTTACTCCATTTTTCGTCCTTAACTAAAATAAATGATTCATAAGCTGCCTTTGAACCAAAACGACGGTCTTCGTAGTTCTCAATTGGTCCAACAACGAAGTCTATTTTTGATTTTTTCATATCCATCCAAGCCATATCTGATGCAAAATAATCATCTGTTTGGAATGCCTTTTTTCTTTGGGTTAGGTATTTTTTAAGTCCAGCATCATCAGCTAGAGATATTGCTTTTTCTAATAATACATCAACCTTTGCTAGTTCTTCTTTATATTCTTCATGATACCACTTAACAACTAATTTTCCTTCATTATCTCTGCGAATAACGGTATAAAGGTTGTCTTTGTTTTTATCTTTAAGTGATTTGTATTCTTCATTTGTCATATCAATAGGATAGAATTGTGCACCAAGAGGCTTTTCTCCAAATCCTCCAACAAAAGGTTTCATTCCATTTAATCTTTCCCATGGTCCATAATTTATCATTGCAAACTCTCTTGCTGCAGCATCGCTTATGGTGTCTATGTCAGCTTTGTTTCCGTAAGCTTGTTTCCAATATAAATCGTCCATTATTTGTCCAATTTCAAGGAATACACTTATAAGTTCTTTCTCATTTGCACTAAGGCCAGAAAGATCTGTTGTTAGTTTTACTAATGCAAATTCATCAACTTTTTCTTGCATAGGGTTTTTTATTTCTTCTTTTGTTTCTTTTTTCGAACAGCTAGCAAATGAGATTAAACAAATTGCTAAGCCTGCATAAATAATTTTTTTCATTTCTTTTATTATTAAAACATTAAGGTTTTCAACTTGCGAAAATATAAATTATTTGTGATATATAAAAGTTTTAAGGCTTATGATTTGGAATAATTAACTCCAAATCATAAGCCTTAAACAATTAGATGTAGTAAGATAATTTTATTTACTTACAGTAACCTTTTTTGATACTATACCATTATCAGTGATAACCTTAATGAAATACATTCCATTATTAAGTTTAGAAGTGTTAAACTCAATTGTGTTTTCACCTGTTTTCATTGATTTGCTTCCTAAGTCGATTACGTTTCTTCCCAACATATCAATAACTTGAATTGTTGCAGTTGAGTTTTCAGATAAAGTAATATCTAAAGTAGCAATATCCTTAATTGGATTTGGATAAACGTTAATTGAAGAAATATTATTTTCAACATCATTTAAGCCAATAACAGATGCTAATTTAATATCTTTCTTTTCTCCAGAATTAAATGATCCATTTGAATAAGCTAGAATTGTTGAATCATTATCAATGATTGAATAGCTTCCAGCTCCATAACCAGCATTGATACCATCACCATAAGAATCTTTAATCTCAAAAGTATAGCAACCAATAGCATCTAAATTAAATTCAGCTTCAATTAATCTTGTTCCTGATGCAGTTCCGTCAGTGTAAGGTCCTCCATTAGCTACAATTGTTCCAGAACTATTTTTTACATTCCAAGTTATTTCTGATCCATATCTATCAATATATAATCTTAATTTAGCTTTTTCAACAGCATCAGGAAGAGTAGGTTTTAAAATATTTTTTACATAAGTTAAACCTGTTTGTGCAACACCATTAATTGATAGTATTTCTAATTCAATTGGAGTTGAAGTTCCTATAACAACATCTAATTGTGGTAATACTATTTCTGCAGAATTTTTAAATGTTGGAATAGAACCAGTGTAGTTATATGTTTGTTGAGCATTAGTACCTGATTTATATCCTATAACCATTGAGGTAATTGTATCTTGTCCCATATTTTTAACAATAAGTGATGGAGTAGCTGTTGCATTACAACCAAAATCAGGTTCTATAGTTGTTGAATAAATTTCTCCACCAAGTTGTGCTAAATTTGTATAGGTTGGTTCACAAGAACTACCAGTATAAATATTTTGATTGTTTTGTGA
>JALNVJ010000222.1 GCA_023227645.1 Bacteroidales bacterium
GGATCAAACTCTTCATTGTAAAATTTTTGTTCTTCTTGACTCTGTTCTTTCTTCGTAATTTACTCATAATATAAATATAATGAGATTTCTTGTTTCTAAACTTTCGCTACCTTTGGTTTCCTTAATTTCAATGATCTTGTCCCATACTCTACCCTTCTCAAAATTACTTCCGCACATATCAATCAATAGGGTTTGTCGTGTTTGGGAGTGCAAAAGTACAACTCTTTTCTTAATTACCAAATAATTATTCAAAATTCTTAATACTTTTTCTCTTTCGCTATTCGCTTTTGTATATACTAATTGTCTCCTAACTTATTATTAAAAAATAAATTAGACTATCCTTATTAAATAAATTACTAATTATTTTATTTTGTATTTTCTTGATTATTTTTTTGCTTACTTAGTTTTTCTATGTCCAATTGTTGTCGCGATTTGGATTGGGTTACAATATAAACCCCTAAAAAGACTAAAAAAGCAGAAATCGCCTTATCCCACCCAAATATATCTTGTCCAACAACCACAGCAACAACTGCTGCAATTATAGGCTGGAGGTAGTTATACATTGTTAGAGTAGTTGGCCTTAGATTCTTTTGCCCAATTGGTATTAGAAGATAAGTTAGGAATGTTGCCATTACAACTACATATATCATTTTTATTAATAAGTTTGGAGATATACGTGCTATATCTGTAGCCATAACAGTTGGAAGAGTTACTGGTGCTAAAATAATAGCACTAAAAAGAAACATCCATTTCATAAGCGTTACGGGATGTTTGGTTTTGATAAAGTCTCGGAAAAATACTAGATAGCAAGCATAAGATATACAACTTAAAAGACAAAGCATATTTCCTGTCCAAGAACGATCGGCTCCAATAGTAAAATACTTACTATTAAGAATTAAAATTATAGCTCCTACGCATCCAATTAAAACACCAATAAGTTTTTTTGTAGTAATTGGCTCTTTAAGATATACAGCAGAAATTAGCATTGTTATTATTGGAGTTAGAGTAACTATTAAAGAAGCGTCGATTGGAGAAGTTGTTTGCAGGCCAACTATAAAGGAAGTTTGGTTTAAGGAAATTGCAAATATGGAGCCTAAAAACAAAAAAAGGAAGTCTTTTTTAGTAAGCTTTTCCGACTTGACAAAAATTGATGCAAACCAAAAAACTAATGCTGCTCCAATGACTCGAAAATAAGTTAAAGCCAATGGATCAATAGCACCATCAGAAAGAACTTCTTTTGCAATTGGAATGTTTAATCCAAATATTATATTAACAACCAATATTGCTATATGTCCTTTTGAAATATCTTTCATATAAAAAAATTTGTGCAAAGGTACATAAATAATACTATTTTGCTTTAGAAAGACATTCGAGATCAATATATAAATGACTATATCTATAAAAGAAACTCTTCATTCTTCGTTTAGATCCAACTGAATATGCCAATATCACTTAATGTGAAATGCGCATGTAAGAGAATGTTATATGAGCATCTTACCTTGACCAAACAAAAATTAATTAGTTTTATACTTATTTTTAGTTGTTAGAATAATAATAATTATATTTCTTTATCGTTATTGAATGTTGAAATATGGTTTTTTATAGGATATAATATAATAATTATTACCTAAGTATTTCAAATAAAAATAATTAAATATAAACTCTAAGAAATTATGATTGATATCATTGAATTAAATGAAAAGATTCAGCGTGAAAGTGCTTTTGTTGATGCAATTAATAATGAAATGCACAAATCTATTGTTGGACAAAAGGGTATGATTGAGCGTTTGATTATTGGTCTATTAGCCAATGGTCATATTCTTTTGGAGGGTGTTCCTGGACTAGCAAAAACTATGGCTATCAATTCTTTGTCTAAGGCAATTGATGCTAAGTTTAGTCGTATCCAATTCACTCCCGACCTTCTGCCTGCAGACCTAATAGGAACAATGATTTATAGCCCAAAAGACGAATCATTTATGGTAAAGAAGGGACCAATATTTTCTAATTTTGTTTTGGCAGATGAAATTAATCGTGCCCCAGCAAAAGTTCAGTCTGCCCTTTTAGAAGCTATGCAAGAGCGCCAAGTTACGATTGGAGATAAGACCTATAAATTGGATGAACCTTTTTTAGTTCTTGCAACACAAAACCCAATCGAACAAGAAGGAACCTACACTCTTCCAGAGGCTCAAATGGATCGTTTTATGATGAAGGTGGTAATAACATATCCTAAGAAAGAGGAAGAAAAACTTATTCTTCGCCAACAAATTGGGGCTTCACTACCAAAGATAGAGCCAGTTATTAAGACTAATCAAATCCTTCATGCTCGTGAAGTTGTAAAAGATGTTTATATTGATGAGAAAATAGAGAATTATATAACAGATATTGTGTTTGCAACTCGTTTTCCAGAAGATAATAGAGTTGGAAACTTGAAACCTTACATTAATTATGGAGCCTCTCCTCGTGCGACAATTAACTTAGCCTTAGCTTCAAGAGCTTATGCTTTTATTAAACGTAGAGGATATGTAATTCCAGAAGATGTTAGAGCTATTTGTTTGGATGTTATGCGTCATAGAATTGGATTAACCTATGAGGCAGAAGCTGATAACATTAGTACAGAAGAAATAATAAATGAAATTATCAATAAAGTTGATGTTCCATAAAAGATGAATGAAGACTTATTAAAAAAGGTTAGGAAGATTGAAATAAAGACTAAGCGTTTATCGAGAAATATCTTCTCAGGTCAA
>JALNVJ010000223.1 GCA_023227645.1 Bacteroidales bacterium
AAAGAAGGGAATGTTATATTTGATAATTCAATTGAAAATATATCAAACCTAGAAAATCATTCTAATCGACCTGAAATTATCGATGCACTTAGTACTGGAAAAGGAACTTATATACGTAAATCTTCGTCCAATAATCAGAAATATCTATATTATGCTAAAAAGTTTGGAAATCACTATATTCGAGTAGCACTGCCCTATGATGTACAAACTCAGATATTCTTAAAAACAGAGAATGCTTTCCTTTATTTTATTATCTTTCTTTTTATAGTTATGTTATTTCTAATACAAGTAGTAACAAATCGTTTTGCTAAATCAATTAATCATCTTCGTGACTTTGCCATTAACCCATCCAATAAAGAATTGCTCGAATTTGATTTTCCAAATGATGAGTTGGGTGAAATTGGTTTGAAAATAACCGAAAGCTATAGGCAGTTGAGCAAAAGTAAAGAGGAAGTAGACTCGCAAAGAGAGAAGTTATTGCAACATGTTTATAGCTCGGAGGAGGGGATATGTTTTTTCTCAGTTAATAAAAAAGTTGAATTCTATAATGGATTATTTATTCAATATCTAAATATCTTAACAGATGAACCTGGGAGTGAGCCATCTTCTATTTTTTCCGATGCCACATTCGATGAAATGAATCAATTTATTTCCGAAAATAAGATTCCATATTTTGAATCACAAATAAATAAACAAGGAAAGACCTTTTCTTTAAGGGTAAATATATTTGAGGACAAGAGCTTTGAAATCACCTTGAATGATATTACTAAACTCGAGAAAACAAGACAATTGAAACAAGAACTAACAGGAAATATTGCACATGAATTACGAACACCCGTAACAAGCATTAGGGGTTATCTCGAAACGGTTTTGGATCAGAACCTAGATGAAGAGAAAAAAAAATATTTTATTACCCAAGCCTTTGATCAAACTATTGTACTTTCCGAACTAATACAAGATATGAGTCTTATTACCAAGATAGAAGAAGCCCCACAATCTTTTAGACTTGAAGAAATTAATTTAGTCCAAATTCTTGAAAAATTAAAAAACGACCTATCATCTTCATTAAAAGAGAAAGGGATTGATATGCAGTTGAATATATATGAAGACACATTCATTAAAGGGAATTATAACTTAGTTTATTCGGTCTTTAGAAATTTGACAGATAATGCCATACGTCACGCAGGTGAAGGTGTAATGATATATGTTAGCCAATACAAGGAAGATAATGAATTTTATTATTTCTCATTTTACGATACAGGTGTAGGAATATTGGAAGAAACTCATTTGAATCGTATATTTGAGCGATTTTACAGAGTTAATGAAGGTAGAAGTCGTGATAGTGGAGGTTCTGGCTTAGGATTGTCAATTGTGAAAAATGCCATTGCATTTCACAGAGGCACAATTACAGCCAAAAATAGAAAAGAAGGTGGATTGGAATTTCTTTTTCAGCTACATAAATAGGGCTTCGAAAATATAAAACCTTAATCTAATTTTTTTTTTCATTTTACTTACCTCTTCCTTGAATTATGATGATAAAGGTATAGAGAAGAATTTTAATATCAGTTGCCAAGGATAGGTTTTCGATATAAAGTAGATCGTATTGTAAGCGTTCTAACATCTCTTCAATGTTTTCTGCATAACCAAACTTAACTTGCCCCCAAGAGGTAATGCCTGGCTTTACTTTTAATAATAACATATATTCTGGAGCTCTCACAACAATTTGATCAATGAAGTATTGCCTCTCTGGTCTTGGGCCAACTAAGCTCATGGTTCCTATCAAAACATTATAGAATTGAGGTATCTCGTCTAATCTCACCTTACGCATAAATTTCCCAAAGGGTGTAATCCTACTATCATTATCACTTGAAAGCATAGGTGTGCCTTCTTCTGCATTTATATACATTGAGCGGAACTTGTGCATATGGAATTGTTTACCCTTATAACCAATTCTTTCTTGGCGATAAAATATTGGTCCCTTTGATGTAAAATAGACTATTGTTCCTGTAATAATATATACAGGGATTAGTATGATAATTGCTATTATTGAAAAGAATATATCCATGGTTCTTTTAATAACCTTCTGCCAATTTGATAATACTTCGTTGGATACTAGCACTAATGGTGTTTGGAATATGGATGACATTTTCACTCTACCTAATAAAATATCTTTTGTGTCGGCAGGAACCTTAATTAGGACGTTGTTTTGTGTTTCAATTTGAGTTATAATTTTGTGAAGATTGTTTTCATGTTTTTTTTCAGCTGCAATAATAACTTCTTCAATCTTATGCTCCGATATAATTTGATTTATATCTTTGTAATTGCCCAAGCAGGGTAAGAATCCTGAGAGTCCATCATCTGGATTAGTATCAAGATTTACATATCCTATTATCTTATTGCCTGATGATATCTCCTGACTTTCAATATCTTTATATAGTTTTATTGCTTTTGAGCTATTGCCCAGAATTATTGTAGGGAAGCCAATCTTCTTTTTGTGAATCTTTCTGGCAGCAACGGTTGTTATTATTAGTCTTGGGGTATAGGTTAGGGTGAAATGAGTTATTAGTAGTATGATAAAAGAGAAATAATAGTTTTTATAAGATTGAATTTGGTCGTCGAGAAGGAGGGTAAAGAATATTATAACAATTCCAACCACGCTAATAAAAAAAGTCTGTTCTAATTCCTTAAGTCTTGATTTGCGATAGGTATCAACATAGGCTCCTTGACTAAAATATAGG
>JALNVJ010000224.1 GCA_023227645.1 Bacteroidales bacterium
AAATCTATATTATCAGTTTTTTCATACAAGAGATATGCGTTTGGTTGGAGAAAGACCTCAAAGGTTTAAGAGCTACGACTATTTTGCAATTGAAGGACAAAAACCCTATCTATTTAATTTCTCAGAAAACAAAACAAAACTTGCATTTGGATTTCTTAAAACTGATACCTCGGGAAGATCAGTAGATGTTGAAGTCTATGACGATAAAATGAGGCTCTTATGGGAGAAACCTCATAACATAAATATTAGTAATGATGCTTATGTAATAAAAGATATTGCTGTAAGTAATGATGGTAAACGTAGCTTGCTTGCAATTAAATCATTTTCTACTTCTAAAAAGAAAATCTATACAGACGGTAAGGTTCATTTAGTTTGGATGAATGAATATGAAGAAAGAATCCATGAAGAACAATTAGAGAAGGCATGGGCAACTGATTTCAAATGTGCTTTTGCTAACGAAGAAGACTATCTAGTTGCTGGCTATTATTCAACAACAAGTGCAACTCCAGAACTTGCTATCGGATCATTTTCTTTTCTTTATGACCATAGAAGAGGATATAAGAAAAACTCTTCCACATTAGAATTTAAGGAATATGAAACAGATAACGATATTCCAAACAGAGGTGATCTTACATTACCTTCCAATATGGTTGCAAGTGTTGATTATCTTTATCCAATGGTTGGAGGAAACTGCATAATGATTGGAGAACAGAAATTTGAATCAAAAATTCTCCCTCCAAAGAGAAGAGGTGATGAACCAACTGGAGAAGAAGCTAATTTTTATAGAGATATTATTATTTCTAATGTTGATAAGACAGGTTTTATTAATGGAAATGCATATATACCAAAACGTCAAAAAACCTATCGTGAAAGTGAGCAATATAATTCTTACTCCATATCAAGAGACCGTTATGGATTATATATAATGTTCAATGACCACCAAGATAATTATGATGGAAATGCTTTTTACCCAGTAAGGAGCTATAATTCTGATAAATCTAGGACTCAAATAAATTTTGTACAAGTTTATAGTGATGGGTCTTGGCGTTGGCACGAGGCATATAATTCTAAAATAAATAAGATGCCTTTCTTTAAAACCTTATTTCTAACTTTAGATAAGCAAATAATATTCTTAGGTCATTACCAAGATAATAATGTTATTGGAAGTATAGGAACAAGATAATTAAAATGGATGATAAGAAGATTAGTCAAATTGAAGAAATAGTTCTTGAGGCATCAAAAAACAAAAAAAATGTTTTGATAAGTGGGGAAGTAGGTTCTGGAAAGGAATATACTGCTCGATTAATTCATAAATTATCTTCTGTGAAAGACAATCAATTTATTATTGTCAACATTACAACCATATCATATATTGAAAAGATAATACCTTATTTCCGCAAAGCATGTGGAGGGACTATATATTTGGATGGTATTGATAGTTTATGCTTTGAAGAACAAGAAAAACTATTTGAGATACTTGATAATAGAAAGATTGAATCTGAAATATGCTGTGGTCAAAAAGATATAGACGTAAAGATAATTTCTTCCTCAAAAAAAGATTTGTTGATTGAAATTATCAATGGTCGTTTTAGTAAAGAATTATATCATATATTAAGTCAAGTTGTTATTGAGCTTCCTGCTCTTAGAGAAATGGGGGAGGAGATAATTGAATTGGCTGAAATCTTTATCTTAAATTATTGTAAGGAAAATCGCAAGCCAATAAAGCAATTAAGCTTAGCTGCAAAGGAAGTTCTCCTTAATTATGATTATCCGCAAAACCATAGAGAGTTAAAAGCAATTATTGAGTTAACATTAATTTCTTCAAACTCTTCAATAATATATTTAGAAGATATATATTTAAGAAAGAATATATCAAATATTGATATTCTTAAAGACGAAAGGACATTAGAAGAGTATGAAAATATGATAATAGATCATTTCTTGAAAAAATATGATAATAGGGTATATTATGTTGCTGATAAACTTGGGATAAGTAAAAACAAGATATATAATATGATAAAAAAGGGGATGATTAAGAATGAAGGAGCTTAATACTCAACAACTATTCCTCCACACGAATCTTTAATTGCCCCTGTAACAGAAGAGAGGGTGTTTATCTCTTTCCTGTCTCTTAAAACCCCTAAGAAAGCAAAAATTAAGGCTTCCTTATAGTTGATAATAATAGGATCAGCGGTAGATATCTTGTATATTATTTTCGATTCCAATCTTTCTATTAAATATTTATTGAAAGCTCCACCTCCAGTTATTAAAACATCGCCATTAATATTCTTTGACAATTGGTCGCTTATATGTTCCACAAAAGTAGCCATTAAGTCTTTAGTTTCAATCTTACTTTCTTCTAATAGAGGTAAGATATTTTCAATAACCCATTCCTTTGCTAGCGATTTCTTTTCTTCTTTCTTATAAAAATCTAATGCATTAAGTTTTTCAAGAAGAGGATTGTCAACCTTACCACTTTTTGCCAAAAGTCCATCTCTATCAAAGGTTAATCCCTCTCTTTGAGCTAAGAGATTTAAAACAATATTAACAGGACATATATCAAAAGCAATTCTTTTATTTCCCTTTTCAAATGAAATATTTGAAAATCCTCCAAGATTTAAACAAGAAGGGTATTTAGAGAAAAGAAGTCTGTCGCCAATAGGAACAAGAGGGGCACCTTGACCTCCTAATGCAAGATCCAATCGACGAAAGTCTCCAATTGTTTTTATTCTCGCA
>JALNVJ010000225.1 GCA_023227645.1 Bacteroidales bacterium
AGAGGCTTCTTATAAGAAAGAAAAAGATATTCCTCAAACACAATTCAACCTCTTTGCCAATCCCGAGGCAGATAATCCTCACGAAACATTCTTTGAAACAGCCAAAACAATAGATAATACGGAGCATAACTACAAACTAATTGAGACGTCACAAGACCTAAAAGCTGTTATTGAAGAGGTTAAGCAAAGAAAAGTTATAAGTTTCTCTATTCAGACAAGCTCCAATGACCTTTTTTCAGAGCTAATAGGTATATCCTTAAGCACAGAAAAGCATAAGGGTTGTTTTATTTCCCTAATTCAAAACCAAGAAGAAGGTAAAAAAATGCTTCCTATGCTTAAAGAAATTATGGAAGATAAGGAGATAGAAAAGATATCTCAAAATATAAAGTCTGATAAACACGCCCTATTAAATCAAAATATTGAAATAAAGGGAAGGCAATTTGATATAACAATTGCACATTATCTTATTGAACCTGAGATGCAACATAAATTGGATTCGCTTGCCAATTCATATTTAAAATATGAAACAATGGCAGAAGAAAAAGTATATGGCAAAATTCCAAAGACAGGGAAAATAGATACAAAACGATTAGATAAGATACTGATAAAAGAATATTCAGTTGAGAAATCAGATATTTCACTACAAATAAAACCTTTTTTGGAAGCCAAACTAAGAGATTATATTTTGGAAAATCTATTTGAAGAAATAGAAATGCCTTTGGTGGATGCTCTTGTTTCAATGGAAAGAGAAGGAGTAAGGATAGATATTGACCAATTAAATACTTTTTCCCAAGAATTAGAAAACGAAAAAAAGAAATTAGAAGAGGAGATATTCCTTCTATCAGAAGAGGAATTTAATATTTCATCTCCAAAACAGCTTTCCGAAATTCTATTCCAAAAACTAAAGATAGCAGAAAAAACTAAGAAATCTTCAATCACCAAACAACTCTCTACCTCCGAAGAAGTCCTCTCTAAGTTAGTTGATAAGCATCCTATAGTTTCAAAAGTCTTAGAATTTAGGAGCTTAGCCAAACTTAAGGGGACCTATGTTGATGCCCTACCTCTTTTAGTTAATCCCATAACAGGGAGAATACATACCTCCTATAATCAAACCACAACTGCAACAGGAAGACTATCATCTTTAGCTCCTAACCTGCAAAATATACCAATAAGAACATTACTTGGGAGGAAAATACGTAAGGCTTTTGTTCCAAGAGATGAAGATTATGTGTTAATGGCTTGCGATTACTCCCAAATAGAACTTAGGATTATAGCTTCAATGAGCCAAGACGAGCATATGATAGAAGCGTTTAATAATAAAATTGATATTCACCAAGCCACAGCAGCTAAAATTTATAAGGTAAAACTAGAAGAGGTTAGCAAAGAAATGCGTCAAATAGCCAAGAGTGTAAACTTTGGTATTATATATGGAATATCTGCTTATGGGCTTTCCCAACAACTAAACTTATCTGTTAAAGAATCCCAACAACTAATTGATCAATATTTTGCAGAATACCCACAGATAAAGAATTTTATAGATAATCAAATAAAAGAAGCACAGAAAAACAATTACGTTGAAACTATGCTAAAAAGGAGGAGGTATCTCTATGAAATCAATTCAAGGAATAATAATTTAAAAAACTTTGCTCAAAGAAATGCAGTCAATATGCCTATACAAGGATCTTCAGCCGATATGATAAAGAAGGCCATGATAGAAATAAACACAAGACTAAAGGCAGAAGGATTTAAAACAAAGATGATACTACAAGTTCATGATGAATTAGTCTTCGATGTTTATAAACCAGAGATTGATAGGGTTAGAGATATAGTTGAAAAAGAAATGAAAGAAGCTCTACCATTAAATAACGTACCAATAGAAGTTGATTCCAATATTGGTCAAAACTGGCTTGAGGCACATTAAATATAAAACTATGAAAAAAGAATTTATGCAATTGGCAATAGATATTGCTCTTGAGAGTGTTAGAGACTTAAATGGTGGTCCTTTTGGTGCTGTTATAGTAAAGGATGGAAAGGTTATTGCCAAGACCTCCAATAGTGTTACAAAAACAAACGACCCTACTGCCCATGCTGAAATAAATGCAATAAGAAAAGCATGCCAAGAGCTAAACACCTTCGACCTTTCTGGATGTGAAATCTATTCATCTTGTGAGCCATGTCCTATGTGTTTGTCGGCAATTTATTGGGCAAGAATCAATAAGATATATTATGCTGCTGATAGATATGATGCAAAGAGGATAGGTTTCGACGATTTATTTATATATCATGAACTATCACTTGCTGAAGACAAGAGAAGTATTCATACTGAAAATATAATGAAACAAGAAGGTCAAGAGCCTTTTGAATTATGGCAAAAGAATGAAAATAGAATTGAATATTAAAATTTTATTCATTACTTTTGCATTAATGTTAGTTAAGATAATTTGGCTAATGAAATAATTACTTATGACAATAGACGAAAGAATTAAAGATTTTGATGAAAGAATTTCGATTCTAAGGAGGTTTCTTTGACATCGATAATAAGAAGAAACTAATAGAAGAAGAAACAGAGATTACACTTAATTCCGACTTTTGGAATGACCCTAAGGAAGCAGAAAAGTTTCTTAGAACGATTAATGAAA
>JALNVJ010000226.1 GCA_023227645.1 Bacteroidales bacterium
CATCAAGGGGGAGATGTTGCAAAGGCAGCAAGAAAGCAACTTGAAGATACAACTAATAAAAATGTTGTAACAAGTAAAAATGCTAAAGCATTAAAGGATAAGAATAATGATTTGGAATAAGTTCTTTGTTAAATGCTTGCCCCCCTTTAAATTCTTGCTACAAAGATATCGCACCTACGGAGCTTAGGATATTCAATAAATTGGGGTGATGGATAATAGTGGGATGTTGGATTAATATCTCCATGCTAAGATTCTAGTTTTCTTATTTCCATGTTCCATTGGGATAATTTTATGTTCTTTTACGCTAAAATCTTTTAAGACTCTTATTAGCTTTGGGAGATTATCTTGATTTGAAACTAAGGTGGTAAACCAATTTACATTATTTCTATATAGTTGGCTTTCTTCAATCATATATTTAATAAAGGATAGTTCTCCTCCTTTGCACCATAGTTCATTGTCTTGTCCATTAAAATTTAGGTTGGGTTTGCTTATCTTAATATGTTTAAGGTTACTTTCTTTTCGCCTTGATGCTTGTTTTGCTTCCTCGTTTGAGTTATGAAAAGGGGGGTTGCAAATGCTTAGTTCAAAGTACTCTCCTTGTTTGATTATTCCTCTAAAAATTGAAAAAGAGTCTTCTTGGTGACGAATTTCTATCTTATTTCTAAGATTTTCATTCATTTCAACAATTTTTCTTGCATTTGTTATTGAATCATTATTTGTTTCGCTCCCAACAAATTCCCATCCATATTCAATAGCTCCAATTATTGGAAATATACAATTTGATCCTACTCCAATATCAATACATTTTATCTTTGTATTATTAGGTTTATCTCCTATTAAATCAGCAACATTATGAATATAATCTGCTCTTGAAGGAATTGGTGGGCATAAACTTCCTTGAGGTATATCCCAGTAACTAAGTTTACTGAAATAAAAAAGTAATGCCTTATTCAATGCTTTTACTGCATTTGAATCAAAAAAATCAATAGAAAGGTCGCCATATTGGTTTTTATGAACATATCTTTCTAATTCAAGGTTTGCAATAATCAATTGAGGGAAATCATAGTTTTTATTATACTTATTTCGTTTATGAAATCCTTGTTTAATACCTTCTTTTTGCATAATCCCTTTATTATTTGATTTGTAATTATTCAACAAAGGTACAATATTTATACTATCATTTCTAAACACTTCTAATAATCTTTAGTTATAAAAAATGCCCTTAATGATTAACATCAAGGGCATTAATATTTTTATAGAACATTTATATTTCTTCTTCTGAGCAAGTTTTTGCAACAATAAACTCACGGTTCATTCTTGCAATATTTGTACGTTTGATTTCTTTAGGACATTCTGCCTCGCAAGCATAGGTATTGGTACAGTTTCCAAATCCTAACTCGTCCATCTTAGCAACCATCTTTTGTACTCTTATTGCTGATTCGGGTTTTCCTTGAGGAAGGAGGGCTAATTGTGATACCTTTGCTCCAACAAATAACATAGCCGATGCATTCTTACATGCTGCAATACATGCTCCACAACCTATACATGAGGCTGAGTCCATTGCCTCGTCTGCCTTATGTTTAGGAATTGAAATTGCATTTCCATCAGGAACACCTCCTGTTGTTACTGAAACATAACCACCTTCTTGAATTATTTTATCAAGAGCTGACCTATCAACAATTAGGTCTCTAATTACTGGGAAAGGTTTTGCTCTCCATGGTTCTATGGTTATTGTTTCTCCATCTGTGAATTTCCTCATATGGAGCTGGCATGTTGTGACTGCGTCATCTGGTCCATGTGGACGTCCATTAATATATAGTCCGCACATTCCACATATTCCTTCACGACAGTCGTTATCGAAACATACTGGATGGGATAATTTATTTACCAGACTTTCATTTAATATATCCAACATTTCTAAGAAAGAACAGTTGGGTGAAATATCACTTATTTTATATGTCTCAAAGCGTCCTTTTGCTTTTTGATTTTCTTGACGCCATATTTTTAATGTAAAATCCATCTTACTTGTAATTTCTTTGTTGAACGTTAATAAACTCGTAATTTAATTCTTCCTTATGCATTATTGGCTCTTGTCCTTCTCCTCTATACTCCCAAGCTCCAACAAACATAAAGTTTGCATCGTCTCTCTTTGCCTCTCCTTCTTCGGTAACATATTCTTCTCTATAGTGTCCTCCACAGCTTTCTTCTCTTTGGAGTGCATCTTTTGCCATAATTTCTGCAAGTTCTATATGGTCGGCTAAACGAATGGCTTTTTCAAGTTCAGGATTCATAGAAGTCATATCGCCTACTACTCTTACATTTGACCAAAACTCTTTCCTTAGGTCTGTCAACATAGGAATTGCTTTTTTTAATCGCTCAGCATTTCTGCCCATGCCCACATATTCCCACATTATATGTCCAAGTTCTCTTTGTAGGGTATCAACTGTCTTTTCTCCCTTAATTGACATTATCTTTTCAAGTTTTTCTCTAACTCCATTCTCTACCTTTTCGAAGGCTTGGTTGTCAACAGATAGTCTTGGTTGGTGTATCTTATCTGAGAGGAAGTTTTGCATTGTATAAGGTAGTACAAAATAACCATCAGCCAAACCTTGCATAAGTGCAGATGCTCC
>JALNVJ010000227.1 GCA_023227645.1 Bacteroidales bacterium
TAAGGCGTTATATGATTACATTAGAGGGGAACATAGATCAACCTATTTATGGGTTTATCAAAGATATAGAAACAGAATTAAAGGAATTTAAAAATTATAAATTATAAACAAAAAAATATGAAAAAATATAAAGATATTAAGAGTAAAAAAGGGTTAGATGAATGTGCAAGAAAGTTTTATCAAAATTCAATATCAGAGAATGTAAAATTGGCAATGAGAAAATCAAAAAATAAGACTTGCAATGTAAATAAAAGTAAAGTATACTATAAACAAATAATAAGTATTTACTATGAATAAAAAAAAGCAATTTTATACTTCAGAAGATGTAGCTAAGATCCTCGACTATAATGTAATGACAATTTATAGGTATATTAAAGCAGGCAAATTAAAAGCCTATAAGATGGGCAAGGAATTTAGAATAAAAAAAGAAGATGTTGATATTTTTTTAGATCAACATAAAATAGATGATAAATTATGAAGTTGGTAAAAATTATAGACAATAACAGAAAAACTTTAGAAGATATATTTAAAGATTTAGATGGTAATTATACTCAATTATCAATAGCTACTGGTTATTGGGATTTAGAGGGAATGAATTTGATTCTTCCACAATTGAAAAAATTCGAAAAAATTAGATTATTGATTGGGAGGGAGCCATTAATTGCGAGACATAATTTAATAAAACCAGAGTCAGATTATCCCGATAAGGACATAAAATTTGATTTATCAAAAATTAAACAAGAATCTAGCCTTAGGGAATTAGCTTCAGAAATTAGAGAATGGATTGATTCAGGTAAATTAGAGGTTCGTGTTTATAGAGAAAATTTTCTACACGCAAAATGTTTTATTTTTGGTTCTTATGATTCAAAGGAGGCAGTAGGCATTATTGGATCTTCTAATTTTACAAAAAATGGATTAGTGCATAATACCGAATTGAATGCATTAGAATCAGACCAAAGAATAGTGACTTATCAGCCTGAGAACAAAGAGCAGGAAATAGGTCATTTGTATTGGTTTGATTCATTTTGGAATAATAAAAAAACAGAAAAATGGAATGAGCAGTTTGGGAGTATTCTTGAATTATCGCCTATAGGAAATAAATTATATAGTCCATATGAAACGTATATTAAAACCTTATATGAGTTATACAAAGAAGAGATTATAGATGATGAAAATATTGATTTAAAAAATACAAAAGGGAGAACTCTTTTTGATTTTCAACACAAGAATATACAAGCATTAATAAGAAGACTTAAAAAATATAAGGTTGCTATGCTTGCAGATTCAGTTGGTCTTGGTAAAACGCTTACAGCCATAGGGGTAATTAAACAATATTTAGAAGACGAAAGACGTATTGAAATTATTTGTCCAAAATCTTTAGTTCAACAATGGGAAAAAGAACTTGCTACAGAAAATATATTTGGATTAAAGCCAGTCACACTTCAAAATCCAAATGAAATTGAAAGAAAAAAAGAACTAGATTCGATTGCAAAACCATCTTTATTTGTAATTGATGAATCTCACAATTTAAGACAAACCAATGGAAAAAGATTTAAGCAAGTACTTGAGTGGATTAGGAATAATTCCAAGGCACACGTTTTATTATTAACAGCAACTCCTATTAATAATCAATTGACAGATTTAACAAGTCAAATTTTATTAGGAACAGGGGGGGATGCAGATGGATTAAAATTAACAATTGTTGATAAAAATAATCAAACAGAACAAAGGAATTTTTATCAAATTGTTGAAAATTTAAAGAAAAAAATCAATCAAGACATAAAGCGTAACGGAGAAATCGATTATTCTCATATTAAACAAGTAATGACACCAATTATTAGAGCTTTTGTGGTTAGAAGAACTAGGCAGGGAATAGAGCAAGAATATGGTTCTTTACTGATTAATGGAAAAGAAACGAAATTTCCAAAAGTTATTCCTGAAGTGTTGGAGTATGAGTTTGATAAAAATTTAACCAAAGAATTAATGAAAATTAATTCGAATGAAATTCATCTTAACGAAATATATAAAATTGAACCCGAACAAATTGTAAGGGAATGCAAAGATTTAAAACATCCCTTGGATCAGATTGAAAAAATTTCAGAGATAGATGAAGTCGAAATAGATAAAAAAAGTCCAATGTTTTTTGTTTTTCAATTAATTTTAATGCTTGGATTTGTTCCTTATCGTTGGATGATGTATCAAACTAATTATTATGGTAAAACTCGTAAAGAGATAAAGGAATTAAAGTTAAGTTCAGACAAAAGTAAAAAACTATTATTACAACTAGGGATTTTTGGTATTCTAAGAACAGTTTTCTTAAAGAGAATGGAATCTTCTGTAAGTGCACTTGAAGCTTCTCTTAAAAATTATGTAAATAAATTAGAGGTTTTTGAAAGAGGTATAAAGCAAGGGAAAATTATATCTATGGATGATTTGGATTTATTGGTAGCAAGCTTGGGGGATGAAGATGTTGAAATTGACGAAAAATTACTCGAAGAACGTGTTTTGGATGAAGTTGACGATAAAAATTATGAATTAGAATCATTAAAAAATGATATAAAGAAAGAAAAAAAACTTATATCTATAATTTGCAAGCAATTAGAAATTATCAATAGGA
>JALNVJ010000228.1 GCA_023227645.1 Bacteroidales bacterium
ACTTGTGGATTTATTGGAGACGCAAAAGAGGAGTCAATTAATAATATATTACTTCAATGTGCATTTAAACAAACTCAAAAAGTGGGTAAAGTTATTGTATGTGGATGTTTATCACAACGCTATAAGGATGATTTGAAAGAAGAAATCCCATTAGTTGATGAGTTCTTTGGAGTATTTGAATACGAAAAGATATTAGAGTATTTGCAGACCGAAGTAAAAGGATCTTATTATACCGAAAGAACTATTAGCACTCCTAAACACTATGCTTACCTAAAGATAGCTGAGGGTTGCGATAGGGATTGTTCATATTGTGCAATTCCATTAATTAGAGGAAAGAATATTTCTCGTCCAATAGAAGACTTGGTTGAAGAAGCTAAAATGTTAGTAAGTTCTGGGGTAAGAGAATTAATTCTTATTGCACAAGACACCACATATTACGGACTCGATATTTATCAGAAAAGAAGACTTACTGATTTATTGAGAGAACTTGTTAAGATCGAGGATTTGAAATGGATTCGTCTCCAATACACATATCCGCATCAATTCCCATTGGATGTAATTGAGTTAATGCAAAAAGAAGAGAAAATCTGCAATTATATTGATCTACCTCTTCAGCATATCAATACTTCAATCCTTTCGTCAATGAGAAGGAATATCAACTCCGAAGAGACCCAAAACCTAGTTAACCAAATAAGAAGCATTGTACCTGATATTGCATTTAGAACCACTTTTATTGTTGGATACCCTGGTGAAACTGAAGAAGACTTTGAGGAATTGAAATCATTTGTTGAACAAATGCGATTTGAGAGAATGGGTTGTTTTATGTATTCACCTGAAGAAGGAACTCCTGCCTATAAGCTTGAGGACGATGTTTCGGATGAATTAAAGCAAGAGCGTTTCGACGAATTATTAGATATTCAACAAAATATATCTTTAGAAATAAACCAAACTAGGATAGGTAAGGAGATTGAAGTTGTTATTGATAGGAGGGAGATGGATTTTTGGATAGCAAGAACTCAATACGATAGTCCTGAAGTTGACAACGAAGTTTTGATTTCAGATAAATATAAATTGGAAGTAGGAAAGTTCTATAAAATTAAGATAGTTGATGCTGTTGAATTTGATTTAATAGGTGAAATTATCTAAAATTTCCCATCTGATATAATATTTTCTTGTTTTTTTCGATATATAATAAGTCAATACTTGAAATAAGTATAGATAGTGTTGATTATAATTTTTGAAAAATAAAGAATCGAATAATGGAAGAAACATATAAAACAATCAAAGCCCTAATTGAAGAAAACAGAAATGAAGAGGCAATTGAGAGACTAGAAGAAATCCTAGCCAAGGATGATAAGCAAGATATGGCTTATTATTTGAAGGGTAACATCTATAGAAAAAAACAAGATTGGGCAAATGCTGTAAATAACTATACTAAAGCAATGGAGTTAAATCCCGAATCACCTGCCACCCAAGCAAAGCAAATGTGTATTGAGGTTCTAAACTTCTACAATACTGATATGTATAATCATTAGACTTTTTCTATTAATATAATTACTAAATGACAGATACTGAATTATTCGAATTACTGAAAGAAAAAAGTACTCGAGAAAAAGGGTTTTCTGTCTTAGTTCACGATTTTAAAGAAAGAGTTTATTGGCAGATAAGACATATGGTACTTTCTCATGAAGATGCTGATGATTTAGTTCAAGAGGTATTTGTTAAAGTATTCCAAAACATAGATAATTTTAAGGGTGATTCCTCTTTATCAACTTGGATATACCGAATTGCCCTAAATCATGCCCTTAATTTTCTTAGTTCAAAACGACAACGACATAGGTTTCGCTTCACCTCAATTGAGGATTCGATGTTTGAAAGCCTTAAGTCGGATAATTATTTTGAACCAGACGAGATAGAATTAAAACTTCAAAAGGCTATATTATTACTTCCAGACAAACAGCGACTGGTTTTCAATTTGCGTTATTATGATGAAATGCCATTTAAGGAAATGGAGCAGGTTTTGGAAACAAGTGAAAGTGCCCTTAAATCAACATATCATTTCGCTGCAAAGAAAATTCAAGAACAGCTTTTAAAAGAAGAAATAGTAAAATTCAACTTTCCCGATTAAACCTTTTACATTTTTATTAGTCTAATATACAAAATCCAGAATGATGGCTAAGAATAAAACACCATTTAAAGTATCAGATAATTATTTCAATAATTTGGAAAAAGATATGCTTTCAAAAGTAAATCAAAGTCCAAAGAAGAAATATTTATTTTCAACCAATAAACCAATAATAAGATATGCTGCAGCATTTTTACTATTATTGGCTGTTGGAGGAATGCTTTGGTGGTCTCAGCCTTCTGATTTAAGTGATGCCTCTAAGCAAATTTCACAATCAAAAATAATTGATTCAGTAGTTCAAAAGCATGAAAGTTCAATTATTAATGAGCCTATTGTTGCTTCTGACGAAATTGACAATGTCCAAAAAGAAAGTTTACAAGCCCCAAAACAGATAGAGGCAAAGCAGTCTAAAGATATTGAACTTAGTCAAGAAGAATTAGAATATTTAGAGTATTAC
>JALNVJ010000229.1 GCA_023227645.1 Bacteroidales bacterium
ATGGGTTTCAATCCTTATTTTACTGGATGCTTCTCTTTTAGGATGACCCCAGTGTTTTCACCATCGCGGATAAGTTGTTTCAATCCTTATTTTACTGGATGCTTCTCTTTTAGGATGACCCCAGTGTTTTCACCATCGCGGATAAGTTGTTTCAATCCTTATTTTACTGGATGCTTCTCTTTTAGAAACTTCCGGCGGCTATGCAGGCAGCTATAGCGAGGGGGTTTCAATCCTTATTTTACTGGATGCTTCTCTTTTAGCTTTTTTCACATTCTCGGTGAATTGTTTTTCAATGTTTCAATCCTTATTTTACTGGATGCTTCTCTTTTAGAAACCTTCTATCTTGCAATACAACCAGTCGAGCTGGTTTCAATCCTTATTTTACTGGATGCTTCTCTTTTAGTATGTTCTGCACGAGGGTTCGAACAGTTGAGCAGTGTTTCAATCCTTATTTTACTGGATGCTTCTCTTTTAGGAGGTCAGCTTGAGCACTAATACTTTTAGGTTTCATGAGTTTCAATCCTTATTTTACTGGATGCTTCTCTTTTAGCTTGGATGAACTTAGCGTATGACGTGCCATCCGTGGAACGTTTCAATCCTTATTTTACTGGATGCTTCTCTTTTAGCGAGCACAGGATGCGGTTATTATCACTGAGGAACTGTTTCAATCCTTATTTTACTGGATGCTTCTCTTTTAGACGCTACTGGATGTAGGATGGTATTGGAGGGGGTTGTATGTTTCAATCCTTATTTTACTGGATGCTTCTCTTTTAGTTCAGTGTTCATTTTTGGGATTGGATACCCTTCTCAGTTTCAATCCTTATTTTACTGGATGCTTCTCTTTTAGTCAACTGCCGGACGTGTGCGCTGTCAACTCCTAATTGTTTCAATCCTTATTTTACTGGATGCTTCTCTTTTAGTGATATTTCAAACCCAATAAATTTACGTTCGTTCTGTTTCAATCCTTATTTTACTGGATGCTTCTCTTTTAGTACTGCTTTTGCTTGAGATGCAGTGATCCCAGCGTGTTTCAATCCTTATTTTACTGGATGCTTCTCTTTTAGTGTTGATGGTTTACGGTGCAGACCGGGCTGAACTTGAGAGTTTCAATCCTTATTTTACTGGATGCTTCTCTTTTAGTTATATCCCGCGTATTGTTTTGGACGGATTTAAGAACCGTTTCAATCCTTATTTTACTGGATGCTTCTCTTTTAGTTGGATACCGCGGTGTTGCTATTACTGCGACTGAGAGTTTCAATCCTTATTTTACTGGATGCTTCTCTTTTAGAAGGTGGGATATCCTTTGAGCCATATTGTATCCTCTTCAAGTTTCAATCCTTATTTTACTGGATGCTTCTCTTTTAGGATATACTTTTGAATACTCTTCGCCGGTCATAGATGGTTTCAATCCTTATTTTACTGGATGCTTCTCTTTTAGTGTCTCGTGAGGTGAGTTGTTTGATCGTCACCGTTTGATGTTTCAATCCTTATTTTACTGGATGCTTCTCTTTTAGGGTATTTACCCTCGACAAACTCATACCCAACTGATTGTTTCAATCCTTATTTTACTGGATGCTTCTCTTTTAGTACGAGATGAGCAAAAAGGAGAACCATTAGACCTTGTAAGTTTCAATCCTTATTTTACTGGATGCTTCTCTTTTAGCGGAAACCCCGAACGTCACTAAGATAGCGGATGAGGAATGTTTCAATCCTTATTTTACTGGATGCTTCTCTTTTAGACATATTTGTATGTATTTGTAAGTATATATATGTATCAAGTTTCAATCCTTATTTTACTGGATGCTTCTCTTTTAGCATATACTAAGTTAACATATCGTCACCCAAACCATGACGTTTCAATCCTTATTTTACTGGATGCTTCTCTTTTAGTTTAGGTCTCAGGATATATTATCTGCATTATTTTGTTTCAATCCTTATTTTACTGGATGCTTCTCTTTTAGTATCAGCCGAATTCCGCCTATAACTATTATAGATTGTATTGTTTCAATCCTTATTTTACTGGATGCTTCTCTTTTAGCGAACCGGAAACTAAACCCGGTTCATCTCTTCCGTGGGGAGTTTCAATCCTTATTTTACTGGATGCTTCTCTTTTAGACTCAAGGATTTTAAATCTGGGAATATCAGATGTTTGGTGTTTCAATCCTTATTTTACTGGATGCTTCTCTTTTAGTATGGTGATGTATTGCCATTATCTGCATAAGTTACCGAAGTTTCAATCCTTATTTTACTGGATGCTTCTCTTTTAGTTTGTAGATCAATTCTCTGACATCGGTGTTATCTGGAGTGTTTCAATCCTTATTTTACTGGATGCTTCTCTTTTAGAATACCGCACCGGTATTTCTGGGTATGCACAATGTAGTTTCAATCCTTATTTTACTGGATGCTTCTCTTTTAGGATGTTAAGTGTCGGCGAGTTTGCGACGTTGCCATAGGTAAACTTAACCACCGATACTGACCCAGTAACCAGTGTATAACCTGTAATGGATACAGCTTTTGCCGCCGTTGGTGCGATGGTTGCACAGACCCCGTATCTACTGACAGCCGC
>JALNVJ010000230.1 GCA_023227645.1 Bacteroidales bacterium
AAAGAATTATACTATAAGGTATTATTTGAGCTTTTTGGAAGTGAATTATTGATTGAAAGCGAAAATCCAGATTTTAATAGACAAATTGGTAGATTAGAAAATACAGTTATTTATAATTCTCTCTATGAATTTCAGAAAAATGGAGTTAGGAGTCTGATTAAGATGCTTCAAAAATATAATGGTGCCATTTTAGCTGATTCTGTTGGTCTTGGAAAAACATGGAGTGCATTGACTGTTATGAAGTTTTTTCAATTGCAAGGATATGAAGTAATATTAATTTGTCCAAAAAAACTACATAATAATTGGAATAAGTATTTAAAAAGACAAAATTCTAAGTTTGAAAAGGATAAGTTTGAGTATCTTATTAGATTCCATACAGATATGTCCGAAAACCTATTAGAAAAGTACTGTGACACATCTGATAAGTATTTTACTGATGATAAACCTAAATTGTTTGTAATAGATGAGAGTCATAATTTTAGAAATGATAAATCAACACGTTATCAATTCTTAATTGAAAAAATATTATCGAAGAATAATAATATAAAAGTACTCCTACTATCTGCAACACCTATTAATAATAATTTAATTGATATTAGAAACCAATTCAAACTATTAACAAGAGGAGAAAATGATGGATTTAATGAAAGTTTAGATATTAAGAATTTAGAATATACATTTAGAACAGCACAGAGTGCATTTAATGAATGGACAGCCGAACCTAATCCTAAATTGAGTGATTTTATTAGAAAAATTAAAACAAACAACTTTTTTAGATTAACTGACTCCCTCACTGTTGCAAGAACAAGAAAACTAATTCAAGGAGAAGAAGCTAATCTTAACTTCCCTAAAAAGGGTAAGCCTATTAATCATTTTGTAACTCCAAGAAATATTGGAAATATTGAAAGTTTTGAAGAGCTATTTAAGTATTTTCCCCCAAAACTATCTGCCTATCTTCCTTCATTCTATCTTGAATATGGAGCTTTAAATTATGAGTCTGATAGATTTAATAGCGATAAATTAAGAGATATATTTTTAGTAAAGATGATGTATATCTTATTAGTTAAACGTTTAGAATCATCTTGGTACTCTTTCAAATCAACAGTCGATAGAATTACTAATCATCATCAAAATGCTTTTGACAAGATTAATATGTATTTTGAAGCAAAAGAAAATCTTATTCAAAATTCAATAGATAATGATGTTGAATTTGATTTTGATGATGAAGAGAATGCAGATGTTTTTGAAGAATTTGAATTAGGGAAAAAGAAAACTGTTGCATTATCCGAAATAGATAAATCTGGCCATTTAGAATGGTTTAAAGAAGATATAAAAGTTGATTTAGAAGCATTAAAAAGTTTACAAGTCAATATAAACTTATTTGAAGAGAAGATAAATAAGGAAACTAAAATCAATTCCAATCTAAAAAGTAACGACACTAAACTAGAAGTTCTTATCAAGCAAATAAAGGACAAACAAAAATCAGGCTTTAATAATAATAACCAAAAAGTATTAATCTTTACCACCTATAAAGATACTGCCACATATCTCTATGACCAATTAAATAAAAGAGGATTTAAAAAGTTAGGACTAGTATATGGTGCAGGAGGAATGGTTTGTGGCGACACTATAGTGTATAAAAACTTTGAATGTATCCTTGAACGATTTGCTCCATTTACCAAACTATACATGGAAAAAGAATGGGATAATTTTAAACCCCACAACAAGAATTTACGCAAAGAAAAACAATATAATGAATGGCAAGTTTGGCTATCGGATAATGATAAAAGAACCTATGAAAAACTAGAAAATCAAATTGATATATTAATTTCAACCGATGTGCTTTCGGAAGGTCAAAACCTCCAAGATTGTGATATGGTAATTAATTATGATATACATTGGAACCCAGTTAGAATAATACAAAGATTAGGTCGTATAGATCGTTTGGGTTCAATAAACGAAACAATATGGGGAGTTAACTTTTGGCCATCAGACAATATTAATACCTATCTTAATTTGCAAAGTAGAGTAGAACAAAGAATGGCAGTTATGACATTGGCAGGTTCTGAAATTGATATTAATTTCTCTGATACCTTGAAGAAAATGCTTGATGATGATACAATAAATCTAAAACAGCAAAGCAAGATGATGGAACAAATGCAAACCACTTGGGATGATATTGAAGATAATAATGAAACTCTTGGCTTTGATAAGCTCTCCCTTGAACAATATCGTCAAGATCTAAACATAGAATTAAGTGACAAAGTAAATCTATATAAGAATATGCCAAATGCAATCTTTACTGGCTTTGGTGGACAGACCGATAAAAATGAAGAAGAAGGAATAATTGCACTACTTGGTTATCCAAAGAAACCTATAAAAGCCAAATCATATAAATACAAATACTTTGAATTAATATATATTGATAAAAAAGGAAATGATATACTAGCTAATCAAAGAGAAGTATTAGACTTTTTAGCAAATCATAAAGAATGTGAGCGAAAGGTTGATTCAAAAATAGATAATGGAGAATCAGAGTCAATTAAAGAGTTATCTAATTCAT
>JALNVJ010000231.1 GCA_023227645.1 Bacteroidales bacterium
AAAGACGCTACATTCTATTCCTTCTAAAAATTCTTAAATCACAACCTTTGCTGAAGCCTCTCCAAACTTAGCACACTCAAGCATATCTCTTAGTTCACGTTCTGCTTCACTTATGGTTTCAGGAATAACAACTCCCTTACCACCAGCCAAACCATCAGCTTTAAGAACATAAGGTGGGGCTAATGTTTTTAAGAATTCTATTCCTTCATTTACAGTCTCTTTATAAAAAGTCTTATATCTGGCAGTAGGGATATTATTTTTTTGCATAAATGCTTTTGCAAAGTCTTTACTGCCTTCAAGTTCTGCTCCCTCTTTGCTGGGTCCAATAACCAAAATATCTTTTAAGTCATTATCATTATGGAAGAAATTCCAAATGCCATCAACAAGTGGTTGCTCGGGTCCCACAACAAGTATATCTATCTTATTGCCTGCAACAAAATCCTTAATACTTGAAAAATCATTCCCAATATTTATATTTTCTCCACAGAGTGCAGTACCGGGATTACCTGGTGAAATAAAAAGCTTTGTTAATAATTTACTCTCTATAATTTTTAAAGCAATGGCGTGTTCTCTGCCACCACTTCCCAATAATAATATATTCATTCTATCTCTTTCTTTTTCTAGGTGGTCTATTTTTTGATTTGTATTTTGGAGCAGATTTTGAGTATTGTTTTTTCTCCTCAATTTTCTCAGGAGAAAAATCCCTTAGTTTGGTTTCAAACTCCCCATCATCAACCAATGAAAAGTCCATTTGTTTCTTTAACATATTCACACTTTCAACCTTAATCTTAATAGGGTCGCCTAAACGATATGTCCTATTTAATTTCCTCCCAACAACTTGGTAGTTATCTTCGTCAATATAATAGAAATCATCCGTTAAAGTCCTAATAGGTACAAGTCCTTCGCATTTATTCTCGTCAATCAAAACATAAATTCCCCATTTACTAATTCCTGATATGGATCCCTTAAAAATTTGTCCAATCTTATCGGATAGGAATTCTGCTTGTTTGTATTTTACTGATGTTCTTTCAGCGTCGGCAGCCTTTTTTTCCATCAGAGAGCAGTGCCCGCATTTCTCTTCGTAAACCCCTTTATCAGCAGATGGTTTTTCGTTAAGATAACGTTCCAAAAGCCTATGAAGCATTAGGTCGGGATAACGACGAATTGGTGAGGTGAAATGAGAATAATAAGGGAATGAAAGTCCATAATGTCCAATATTATTAGTGGAGTAATATGCCTTGGACATTGTTCTAATAGCAATATTTGAAATCATACTTTCTTCACCTTTGCCTGCAATTGAAGCAAATAAGTCATTGAAACTCTTAACCAAAGTGCTGCGGCTTTCAGAATTTATTACAAAGCCCAATTTACCTACAAATTCCGTAAAGATTGTTAGTTTCTCTGGATTTGGTTCATCATGTACTCTGTAAATAAATGTCTTAGCCTCTTTCTTACTGTTTTTGTCTTTTCCAATTTTTTCAGCAACTCTTTTATTAGCTAAAAGCATAAACTCTTCAACCAACCAATTGGCTTCTTTTGATTCTTTAATATATATACCAATTGGTTTGGAGTTCTCATCTAAATTAAATTTCACCTCTTGGCTTTCAAAATTTATTGCTCCTGTTTTAAATCTCTTTTTTCTAAGTAGACTTGCAAGTAAATGAACAGGAAGTATAATATCTTGCATTTCTCCCTTTTCTTCTTCAATTACCTTTTGAGCCTCTTCGTAGGCAAATCTCCTATCTGAATTAATTATCCCCTTGCCAAACCATTCGCTAATTACTTCTGCTTTTGTATTCATTTCAAAAACTGCAGAAAAGGTCAAACTATCTTCATTAGGCCTTAATGAACAGACCATATTAGAGAGTTTCTCTGGTAGCATAGGTATTGTTCTATCAACCAAATACACCGATGTTGCTCTTTTAAATGCTTCTTCATCAAGTGCAGTGCCTGGTCTTACATAATAAGTTACGTCTGCAATATGAACACCCACTTCATAGTTTCCATTGGGTAGTATTTTAAAAGAAATTGCATCATCAAAATCCTTAGCATCTGCTGGGTCAATGGTTATAGTAGTAGTATCTCTGAAATCTCTTCTTCGTTTTATTTCTTCTTGTGGGATTTCTAGATTAATTTTATCTGCTTCCTCTTCAACAGCATCCGGAAAAGATAGAGGGAAACCATATTCTGCTAAAATTGATAGCATTTCTGTATTATTCTCTCCTTTTTTTCCAAGTATTTGAATAACTTTTCCAAAAGGATTATTAGCTCTTTCAGGCCATTCAGTCATTTCCACCAATACTTTATCATCTTCCTTAGCTCCATTTACATCCTCCTTAGGGATGAAAATATCAACAGGCATAGATTGGCTATCAGAAATAAAGAAGGCATATTTTGCATTTATCTGTAATGAACCCACGAATGTTGTTTGGCTCCTTGAAATAATCTCTGTAATCTGTCCCTCTTGTTTTCTGCCTTTACGTCGAGGGAATAAATACACCTTAACTTTGTCCTTATTTAGGGCGTGGTTGGTGTTATTTGGGGAAATAAAGATATCCTC
>JALNVJ010000232.1 GCA_023227645.1 Bacteroidales bacterium
AAAAGTTCTTTTAGAAGCTGAATTATTGGAACTACAAGGTAATCCAACAATTAGAGCTAAGGGAACGGTTATTGAGTCTTCTCTTGATAAGGGTAGAGGATATGTTGCTAAAATATTGATTCAAGATGGTTCTATTAAACCCGGAGATTTTGTTTTGGCAGGAACCAATTTTGGTCGTGTTAAGGCAATGTATAATGAAAGAAACCAACAAGTTCTTACTGCAGGACCTTCAGCTCCAGTTCTTCTTTTAGGACTAAATGGAGCCCCACAAGCAGGAGATACTTTCAATGTAATATCCACAGAAAAAGAAGCAAAAGACTTAGCAAATCGTAGAACTCAACTTCAAAGAGAGCAAGGTCTTAGAACTCAAAAACATATTACACTTGATGAAATTGGAAGAAGAATTGCAATTGGTGACTTTAAACAACTTGACCTTATTGTTAAGGGAGACGTTGATGGTTCAGTTGAGGCTTTATCAGATTCATTATTAAAATTATCTACTCCAGGGGTTCAAGTAAATGTTATACATAAATCAGTTGGTCAAATTACTGAAACAGACGTTTTGCTTGCAACAGCTTCAAATGCAATTATTATTGGGTTCCAAGTTCGTCCTTCATTGGGTGCAAGAAAACTTGCTGAATCAGAACAAATTGATATTAGATTATATTCAATTATCTACAATGCTATCAATGAATTGAAAGATGCTATTGAGGGTATGCTTTCACCAGAAATTGAAGAAAAGATTGTTGCTAACCTTGAAATTAGAGAGGTATTTAAAATTACCAAGGTGGGAACAATTGCAGGATGTATGTGTTTGGATGGAAAGATAAACAGAAACACAATGGTTAGAGTAATTAGAAATGGTATTGTTGCTTACACTGGAAAGCTTGCTTCATTAAAACGATTTAAAGATGAGGTAAAGGAAGTGGTTATAGGACAAGACTGTGGTTTAAATATTGAAAACTTCAATGACATTAAGGTAGGAGATATTGTTGAGGGATACGAAGAATTTGAAGTAAAAAGAAAATTATAATAAAATTAGTTTTTATTGCCCTTGTAGTTCAACGGATAGAATAGAAGTTTCCTAAACTTTAGATAGCAGTTCGATTCTGCTCGAGGGTACAAATATAAATATTGTTATGACTGAGAATAATTCAAAGAACGAATTTAATTTGCAATCTACAATTAGTTTTATTTTTAAACATAAACTAATTCTAATATTAACTTTCTTCCTATCCGCAATAGCAATAGGTTTATTATCACTCCTGCTTCCAAACTATTATAAATCGCAAGTAACTCTTATGCCTGCTGATAGTAATGCTGTATCTAAAGCAGTCTTATCTCAAATGGACAACTACGACGTTCTTAGTTATGGAAAAGAAAAAGATGCAGAATATCTATTAGAATTATTAGGGTCAAGTACAATAATATCCAAAACGGTTTCTCAATTCAAACTTGATGAGCATTATGGAATTAAGGAAGAACAAGGAAAAACAAAGAGTGATAAACTAAATCAAAGGCTTGTTTCAAATATTAAGATAAAACGAACAGAAAACTTAGGAGTTAAACTAACTGTTTGGGACACAGATCCACATTATGCAGCTGATATTGCCAACTTTATGACTAGCCAAATGCAAACTCTTCGTAATGATATGAAGAGAGCAAAGATGGATTCGATAGTTAATGCACTAACTGCTTCAAGAGATGGTTTGGTTATGGAGATAGATATTCTTGCAGATAGTATGGCAAGACTAACTAAAGATAGTAAAGTATTTAATCCCGATATGATGTCAGATCGTATGAGCCAAGAAATGGCAAAGCAAATTGCATCAGGTAATAATGCATCAGTCCAACGCCTCGAAAACAAGCTTAGTGCAATAGGAGAGAGCGGACCTCAAATAATTAGTATAAGAGAACAATTAAAAATTAAGATAGAAACTCTAAAAGTTTGGGATGAGAAGCTCGAACAAGTAAGGGTGGATGCTAAAAGTAATATTCCAACTGATTTTATTATTGATTCAGCACATCCAGCAGACTTGAAAGACAAACCAAAACGCTCAATCATAGCCCTAATTGGAGGAATATGCTGTACACTACTTGCTTTGTTTGTTCTTATTCTTAGAGATAAAAACAAAGCTCTAAAGGAGTAAAATGAAACTTCTTAATCAAATATCTAATTCTTTACTATCAATTTTTCATCCAGTTAAAGAAATATGGAGAAAACTGAATGATAATAATCAAACCTATATCATAATTTTTCTTTTATGTGGTTTATTTATTGGCTTTGGCTATTCCTATATAGATTACGAATATTATTATTATGGAGTTATACCGATATTACTTCTCTTAGCTCTTCTTTTCTATTATCGTTTAGATAAAGTACTCTATCTAATAGCAATCCTAACACCACTATCCTTAACTTACCTTGTTTCGGAGACCTCTGCAATGACAATACCAACAGAGCCATTGCTTATTCTTTTCACCTTAGTTTATATATTTAAGTTTATAATAGATGGATACACCGACAAAAGAATCTTTACTCATCCAATAAGCTTAG
>JALNVJ010000233.1 GCA_023227645.1 Bacteroidales bacterium
ACACAAAATATTGTATAGTCCCGACTAAAAAAACGTACTCAGAATTTTTCCTTAATAAAAAAAGATTTTTCCTTAATAAAAAAGTTTTTTTCCTTAATATAAATTTTCTTTTCCTTAATATAAATTCAATTAGATTAAATCTATTTTCCTACAAACTTTTCACCCCTTCGTGGTAATCATGAAAATCCTTTAATCTTGTAAATCCTGATTCTGATCAAAATGTTTACTACTAATTTTTCCTTAACTTATTTTCGTCGTCCCCTCTAAATTTGATTAAAGAATACTTCTTTGACTTTTCTTTTGAACAACCTGTTTGCTAGTCTTTAATGTTGATTTTTACCCTGCAACGGTCTTAATATAGAAGAAAAAAAACCAAATTTCCCTACAAAACTTCCTATCGGACCAAAAGAATACTCTAATTTATATTTTACAACCATCTGTTTAATATATCTTTAGAACTTGTATCTTGCTGTAAGACCTATTGAATAGCTATGGACTTTATCATTTTCAAATGTTCCACCCCCAACAGCAGTGGAGCTTAGTTTTGAATCATCAAAGTTTGCTAAATTTGCTAAGCCAAAGTCATAGTAAACATCAAATGATACTTTCCAAAAATCAATTCCCAAAACAAGTTTTCCTCCGTAGTCAAAACGTTTGAATGGATATATATTCTCATCACTAAACATATCTGAATTAATTGTTGCTGATGGTTTTTCAATTTCTACATTTCCAGAAACACCGTATGCTATATATGGTCCAACTTTCAGATGTATAACTAATTCCTTTATTGGATAACTTACTCCAAATAGAAAAGGCATTTCTAAATAATACGAAGAGCCTGTTTGACTATATTTTATTATAGAAAATCCTCCTATTGATTTTGTTCTTTTAGGTAAAGAGTAGCCTTTCGACATAAAACTTAATCCTGTTTCTACCATAAATAAATCATTGATGTGGTAGTTAGCAAATACACCAAATTGATAACCAAATTTCATTTCCGGTTGTGGATTTATTAATTCCCAATCTACAATCCGTCCTGAAAAATTCACACTTGAAATATTTGTTCCCACCTCTACTCCATAGTTAACTTTCTTCAGAAATGAAGATTGTGCTGAAACTGTTATGGTACAAAAAACAAATGCTACGAAAATAATAATTATTTTTTTCATATGTTTATAATTTAAGGTCACTAAATTTTTTCTTTGATTTTATATAGTAAGCAAAGACTATACTATAAGGATATATCTCTTTTATATTATGATTTATTATCGGTTTGCGCTTTTGTTTTATTTGATTCTTTGTTTTTATAAATGCTATATAAGCTTTATAGACTGCAAGGAATTCGCCTAAGTTTCCTTTTAGAAGGAAAGCAAGTGAGGCTAATATATCTAAGAAAAAGCGTTGGAAGAATACTGGGAATTGTTTTTTGGGTGGGAGGTTTTTATAGAGCAGATAGAGGTTGTTTCGGAAATTAAGATAGGTTTTGAAAGGTGATGTCTTGTTGAGTGAACCGCCTCCATAATGGTAGCATATAGATTTTGGACAATAGAATATGGTATAGCCTGCATTCTTCGCTCTCCAACAAAGGTCAATTTCTTCTTGGTGAGCAAAGAAGTCTTTATCTAACCCACCTAGCTCCCAATATATAGATGAGCGTACAAAAAACGAGGCGCCTGTTGCCCAAAATATTTCTTTTTCATCATCATATTGTCCCTTATCTTCTTCTATATGATCAAATATCCTTCCTCTGCAAAATGGATAACCAAGATAGTCGATAAAACCTCCTGCACCTCCTGCATATTCAAATTTATTTCTCTCTAAATAGGAAAGGAGTTTGGGCTGACAACAAGCAATTTTTTGGTCACTATCCATTAAATCAATAATAGGATTTATCCAATTGGGTGATACTTCTACATCAGAATTTAATAGGATGTAATATTCAGCTTCTACTTCCTTCAGTGCCTTATTATATCCTTCGGCAAAGCCAAGGTTTTCCTTATTATCTATAATACGTACTTGAGGGTATTCTCTTTTTAGAAAACCAATTGAGTTGTCTGTTGAACCATTATCGGCTACAATTACCTCATAGTCTTTGGAATTTTCAGTAACTGAGGGAAGATAGGTTTTGAGCATAGCCTCCCCATTCCAATTTAAAATTACAACAGCAACCTTGGTCATAAACTTAACTTAGTAACCTTTTCTAAATTGAATCCCTGCATCTCCCTCAACTCCTTCATTCAAGATGTTTCTTGTTAGACGATGTTCCCAATACCTATCAAAAGGCTCTCCCTTGGCATCGGAATGAAGTAATTGATATTCCATTAAATTATTTTGTGAAGCATAGAACACAAATCCTTTATTTACCTCTCCAAATGGGGTTTTCTTGTATTTCCAAATTTGATATGGCATATAAGTTACACCATCTGCAGGATAATCAACTGCTTCGTCATTCCCTACTTTATCAGAAATTGATCTGCTTCTTATTCCTGAGGTTGATTTAAACTTTTCATCAATCAAAATATCTGGCTTGCCATATTGTAGATAAACTCTTCCCA
>JALNVJ010000234.1 GCA_023227645.1 Bacteroidales bacterium
GTTTGCAATTTTGGCACAGGAGAACTTCGCAAAGGAGATTGAAGAAATCAACCATAAAATATATGATGAAAATAAATCAAAGAAGAAACTAACAATACTTCTTGCTGGAAGGCCCTATCATACCGATCCACTTACCCAACATAAACTTTCTGATATGATTTCAGATATGGGAGTTGATGTGATTTCAGAAGATATTGTTAGGAGCAAGAATGAAAGCGATTTTCACCAAGCTCATTATATTTCTCAATGGGCTTATATAAATAGAATTCTTGAAGCAACTCAATGGGTGGCACAGCAGGGTAATCATATACACTTTGTTCAAATGACTTCTTTTGGTTGCGGTCCTGATGCCTTTCTCTTAGATGAAGTAAAAGCTATCTTGAAACGATATGGTAAGAGCCTAACAATTTTAAAGATTGATGATGTAAATAATATTGGTTCTCTCAAACTTAGGGTTAGATCATTAATTGAGAGCATTAAATATAATAATAACCGAATCCTAAAACAGACTCCCTTTATTTCAACCAAGATATTTACCAAGAAAGAAGCTTCACGAAAAATTATTGTGCCTTATTTCACTGATTATGTTTCACCAATTATGGAAGCTTTCTTTAAACCAACTGGTTACGATTTTGAAATATTACCAAAGAGTGATAATGTGTCGGCAGAAGAGGGTTTAAAATATGCAAATAATGAGGTTTGCTATCCTGCAACTCTTATTATTGGAGATATAATAAAAGCACTAAAGACCGGTAAATATGATTTAGATAAAACTGCAGTTGCCATTACCCAAACGGGAGGTCAGTGTAGGGCTTCAAACTATTTGCCAATGATTAAGAGTTCAATGGTTGAGGCTGGATTTAAAGATGTTCCTGTTATTTCTGTTGCCTTTGATGGAACTATGACTCAGGAGCAATCAGGTTTTTCCATAAATTGGATAAAACATATTTCAACAGCACTTAAATCAATCCTTTATAGCGATTGCATTTCTAAGTTCTACTATGCCTCATTGGTTAGAGAAAAAGAAATTGGTCAGGCAGAAAAACTAAAAGATTACTATCTTGAGGCAGCAAACTCTCTAATCACTAAAAGAGATAAAAAAGGCTTGAAAACATTACTAAGAACAGCTGCAATAGATTTCAATAGCATAATAGACGATAACAAGATTAATATCCCAAAGGTTGGAATTGTTGGAGAAATATTCCTAAAGTTTAATTCCTTTGCTAATAGAGAAGTTTTATCTTGGCTAACAGATAGGAAAATTGAGGTTATCCCTCCAATGCTAACAGACTTCTTTATCCAAACATTTGTTAATGATAAGGTGAGAAAGAGAGAAAACCTAACGACAAGCAAGATGCCAGGTTTTGTTATGGATAGTGTCTATAAATTTGTGAAGAAAGATGTTGATGATTTCAATAAAATTGCTTCTGAATTTAAGCATTACATACCCTTTAACGATATATTTCAAACTGCCAAACACTCTGAAGAAGTTATATCTCTATCAGCTCAATTTGGAGAAGGGTGGTTATTACCAGGCGAAGTGGTGTCATTTGCTAAAGAAGGCATCAATAATGTTATTAGTCTCCAACCTTTTGGATGTATTGCAAATCATATTATATCAAAAGGAATTGAGAAGAAAATCAAAACCATATATCCTCAAATGAACCTTCTTTCCTTAGATTTTGACTCTGGAGTTAGCGATGTGAATATTACAAATAGACTTCACTTAATGGTGGATAATATTAAATAAACTAAGAAATGGAAATGAATTCTAGCACCGAATCAATGGATACTCAAATTATTGAAGTAGCTAAACAAATGTTCTTAGAATATGGCTATAAGAATACCAATATGAGTGATATTGCAACTAATATTGGAATAAATAGAACCACCCTACATTATTATTATAATACTAAAGAAAAACTATTCCAAGCAGTTTTTGGAACAATAATTGAAACCTTCCTCCCAAAAATACAAGATATATTATTGACCGATAAACCATTTTTTGAAAAACTAGATAAAGTATTAGATATCTATTTTGAGATTTTCTTATCAAGCCCCCATCTACCACGGTTTATTTTAGGTGAAATAAATAGAGATATTGACCAATTATTATCAGTAGCCAATAGTATTGGATTTTCAAACTATATTGAATTGATATCAGAGAAAATTAATGAAGAAATGGATAAAGGAAATATCAAACGAATTCCTATCCATATAATTTTGATGTCTTTTATTAGTCAAATAACCTTCCCTTTTATTGCCAAAAACCTAATTGAAGAAGTTTTAAAGTCGGATAATAAGAAATTAGAAGATATTATTGATAATTGGAAAGCAATAGTTTTAATGCAGATGAAAGCACTATTTAAGCCTTAAAAAACTCAAATATTAATCTGAATTTTTCTTTCCTTGTTTAATTTTTATGAATCACTATTTTAATTTACTGAATCACCGTTTCATTTTTTTAAAACGGTGATTCAGTAAATTAAAACGGCGTTTCAATTTACTTTCATTGTGAGATAAAAAAAACTAAGGCTTAAAACCAGAATA
>JALNVJ010000235.1 GCA_023227645.1 Bacteroidales bacterium
AAGTCTAATAACTTTAAGAAACTTCTGTTTTTTAAATTGAAAGCCATCTTCTATTTTATTAATTGGTTAATAATATTTAAGGCGCAAAGTTAAGAATTTATTCCCATGTGCAAAGAATATTAAGAATATTTTACCCAAAAAACAAAGTAGGCAATAAAGACAACCTATTTTTTAGGTTTTGGACTTAAGAGTTTTGTAAATAATGCTAGGGATGCCATTGTGTAACCCCATGTTATTGCTATTATATAAGAGCCAAGGCTAGATAAATAATCTGTTAGGGACTTAAAAATAGATATTCCATCAAATAAATAGTCAAATAAAGGAAATATTAATAAGGATATTAGAAAGAATAGAACACTAAGCATTATTGAATATGTATTAAATATCAATATCTTCTTCTTAAGACTTAAGGACTTAAATTTTTGACGAAAATTATTCATTCTATATAAGGTTTAGGAGCTGCAAAGATAGATAGAATTGGAATTATAATTGGTAAGTTATTAGAGATTTTACGAAAATATCACTAGTATATTGAAAATTTTATTTTACTTTGCATACTAGCATATATTGACAATAAGCTAAACTGATAGGGAGTAAGTAATAATTTGAATCAATACTTCAAAGCAAAATGCAGTTTATTTTATTGATAAATAGGAAAATAGAATATGTATAAGAAATTAATTAAGTATTAACAATAGAAGAAAAACAAGAATAAGAACTTGATTTCTTTATAAACAAAACTAAGAAAAATGAGAAAACTATCATTATTATTAATTGCAAGCATAGGATTATTTTCAATCCTTTTATTCACAAGCTGCAATTCAAATAAGAAAAATGCAAAAGAAGAAATTGCAACATACTCAGTAGACAAACTATTAGCAGAGGCTGAAGGATTAGTTGACAAAACCGTTATTATTGAAGGACTTTGCACACATACTTGTTCACATGGAGCAAAGAAACTCTTCCTTATGGGCTCAGACGACACCAAGACAATACGAGTTGAAGCATCGGAAGAGATTGGTTCATTTTCAAAAGAAAGTGTAAACTCTATGGTTTCAGTAAAAGGAAAAGTGATGGAAGAACGCATCGATGAAGCTTATCTAGTGAAATGGGAAGAAGGAATAAAAGCTCAAACTGCAGAAAAACATGGAAAAGAAGATCAAGGAGGTTGTACCACTGAAAAACTAGCACAAAACGAAGCACCAGCAAATACAGAATTAGAAAGAATTGAAAACTTCCGCAAGCGTATTACAGAAGAAAAAGCAAAATCAGGAAAAGCATATCTTTCATTCTATTTTATAGCAGCTGAATCATACGAAATAAAATAGTGAAAAAAGAATTAATAAAGCCAAAGGATAGTAAAAAATCTGCAAATAAATTAAGAAAATGGTCGCGGATAATACATCGCGACCTATCTTTCTTTTTTTCAGGCATTATCTTAGTCTATGCCTTCTCTGGAATTTTCTTAAACCATAAAGCAGATTTCAATTCAAACTACTCCATAAAACAACACTTATTCGTAGTAGAAGGAAACTACCCACTAAAATCATCCGACTTTAATGCAGAACGAGTAAAAAAAGAATTACTAAACCAATACCAAGAGTCAGCAAACTATACCAAACACTATTTTCCCGACAGCCTAACAATGAAAGTATTCCTTAAAGGAGGCTCATCGATGGTTGTGGATATGAAAACAGGCAACGGAATATACGAATCGATAAAGAAACGCCCACTAATCAGCGGATTAAATAGGCTACACTATAACCCCAACCGTTGGTGGACAGCCTTCTCCGACCTATTCGCCATTTCCCTAATCATTATCACCCTAACAGGCATAATAATGAATAAAGGCAAGAAAGGAATAATGGGAAGAGGAGGAATAGAATTAATAATTGGAATCATAATCCCACTTCTGTTTATCTTTCTGACATAGTAAATATAATTTAAAACAGAATAATACCACAAAAAAAAGGAGGCCTCGGCTTCCTTTTTTTAAGATAGAGAAAATATTTATTGGTAATTTTGCCATAAAATAAAGAAGTTTTGTATATTTGCTGATTAGAAATACATTGAGTTATATTTTAAACATGAAAAACATGAAAAAACAAATACTAATTTTAGGGTTTTTGCTCTTTTCAACCTTTATCTATTCTCAAACAAAAGTTGATAGTTTGGTAGAAATAGGCATACAATATCACGATAGCGGACAATTTGATAAAGCAATTGAAACCTATAAAAAAGCTCTTATGATTAATCCAAATTCAGCAATAGCAAATTATGAAATTGGAATGACTTATATGTATTCAAAGGATTATAAAAATTCAATTAAGCATTGTGATATAGTTATTAAACTAAATGATAAATATTTATTGCCTGCATACATTACAAAAGCTTCATGCCTTGATAATTTGGGAAAAACAAAAGAGTCTATAAAACTATTTAAAAAAGGGATAAAGAAGTTTGGAGACAATCATTTACTATACTATAATTTAGCTTTAAACTACTACAAATCGAAAGAATATGATAAAGCAGA
>JALNVJ010000236.1 GCA_023227645.1 Bacteroidales bacterium
AAATATCAAATGAAAGACAAAAGAGGCAAAATATAAACCATTAAAAATGTCCATTAAAGAGTAACGTCAAGAAAAAACCATTAAAAATGTCCATTAAGCCTAATATTTCAATACTAAGAATAAATTTACTGAGTCTTTGATTAAAATTCCTGAATCTTCGTTTCAATGTTCAAATGATGTGCATCATCTTTTTTTAAGGAAATTGAAGGATAAATTTCGAATAAAATATCAAAGAACTTAATCCTATCAACTTTATAATGCAAATATACGAAATCTTTATGCGATAACCAAGACTATTCTTTAGAATTTGTCTTATTTTTCCTTACCTTTGCCACTTATAAAAATTAAGTTTAATGGCAGAAAATTTATTAACGGTTGAAAATATTAACAAGTCTTTTGGAGAAAAACAGCTTTTAGAGGGTATTTCTTTTGGGGTGAATAAAGGGCAGAAAGTAGCACTTGTGGCTCGTAATGGAGCAGGAAAATCAACTTTGCTGAATATTATATCTAAAAGAATTTTGCCAGATTCTGGTGAAGTTTCATTTCGTAACGATATACATTATATATATCTTGAACAAAATCCATTTCTCGATTCTCAGCTCTCTGTCTTAGAAGTTATCTTTACCTCCGACAACCCTGCAATGGTGGCTGTTCGTGAATATGAAGAAGCTATGTATTTGGCCTCTAAGTCTGATAATGAACAAAACCATGAAAGGTTAATTGATGCAATGAGTGAGGTGGATAGGCTTTCGGCTTGGGATTATGAATCAAGGGCTAAGGAGATTCTTTCAAAGCTTGGTATCACTAATTTGGAACAAAAAGTATCTACTCTCTCAGGTGGAGAGAAAAAGAAGGTAGCATTGAGCAAGGTTTTAATTGAAGGTTGTGATTTTCTTATATTGGATGAGCCTACTAATCACCTTGACGTTGCAATGATTGAATGGTTGGAGGATTTTTTAAAACGTAGTGCTCTTTCTCTTTTAGTTGTTACTCATGATAGGTATTTTATTAATAATGTTTGTACTGATGTTTATGAAATTGATAGAGGTCAGGTTTTTAAGTATAAGGGCGATTATAATTATTTCTTAGTTAATAAAGAGTTAAGGGAAACAATTTATCGTCAGGAGGTTGAAAAGGCAAAGAATCTTTATAAAAAAGAACTTGACTGGATGCGCCGTATGCCTAAGGCTAGAACAACAAAAAGTAAGGCGAGGATTGATTCTTTCTATGATTTGAAGGAGAAGACTGAAGTAAGATTTGATCAAAAAGCTGCAGACCTATCAATTCAAAGTCAGAGGATGGGTAAAAAGATTTTGGAAATTAGTAATATTTCAAAGAAATTTGACCAAAAGGTTATCTTAGATGATTTTACTTATGCTTTTAAAAGTGGGGATAAGATAGGAATTATAGGAAGTAATGGGGTAGGCAAGAGCACTTTTTTAAATATTATTACTGAAAAAGAAAGGGCTGATACTGGCAAAATATCAATTGGTCAAACAATAAAGTATGGCTATTACACTCAAAATGGATTGGAAGAAAAGGATGATATGCGTGTAATAGATATTATTAAGGAGGTTGCCGAAAGTATTAAACTTAACGATCGCACCGAACTATCTGCTTCTCTTTTCCTAACTTATTTTGGTTTCGGAACAGATCTTCAATATAATTTTTATTCAAATTTATCGGGTGGAGAACGACGTAGGCTATATCTTCTAAAGGTTTTGATTTCTAACCCAAATTTTCTAATTCTTGATGAGCCAACAAATGATCTTGATATTTATAATCTTGGAGTTTTAGAGAACTTCCTAAAAGAATATCAAGGATGTCTATTGATTGTGTCACATGATAGGAGTTTTATGGATAACCTTGTGGACCATATTTTTGTTTTTGAAGGAGCAGGAAAGATTAGAGATTATCATAGTAATTACACTGATTATATTGAACTTAAAACTCAAGAAGACAAAATTAAGCTTCAACAAGAGAGGGAAAATAATCAGAAAGATAAAGCTAAACAAAAAAATGCAGAACTTTCCATTCCTAAAGACCAAACCAAACGTAAGCTTTCTTATAATGAGCAAAGAGAATTTGAGAAAATTGAAAAAGATCTTCCTCTTTTAGAAATTGAGAAAGAGGAGATAAGTTCAAAACTTTCTTCAGAAAATCTTTCCCCAGATGATTTGATTTCTCTTTCTCTACGTTATGAGGCGGTAGATTTGGAGATAGGAGAAAAAGAATTACGTTGGATTGAGTTATCTGAATTCTTATAGTAATATTAGAGAAATAGCCATTATAGCCATTCCAGTAATAAGTCCATAAATTGAAATATGATGCTCTCCATATTCTCTTGCTGCAGGTAATAATTCGTCGAGGGAAATAAATACCATAATTCCAGCAACTAATGCGAAAATGCAAGCCAAAAGAGTATGAGAAAGAAATGGCATTAGTACTAAATAGGCAATAATAGCTCCTATAGGTTCGGCTAAACCAGTTAGGAATGAAAACCAAAATGCTTTTTTCTTATTTCCT
>JALNVJ010000237.1 GCA_023227645.1 Bacteroidales bacterium
AAAGGTATTATTATATTTTCCTCTTCATATTACTTGAGGGGCTGGCTATTTATATTATTAGTCAGAACTCTTACTACCAAGGCTCCGTTATCACTGCTTTTGCGAATGAAACTGTCGGAAATGTTAGTAATCATACTCAGAATATATCACATTATTTTACCTTAGGTTCTTCAAATGAATCGCTTGTTAGGGAAAATGCAATGCTTAGGAGTAGGATTGAAAGCTCTTATGTGAAGTATCAGCATAGGGCTTTCCAATATAATGACACTATATATAAGCAACAGTATGAGTATATTGATGCTAAGGTTATTCAAAAAACTATTAATAAGAGGAATAACTATTTTATCTTAAATAAGGGGACTTTGCATGGGGTTAAGAAAAACATGGGAGTTATTAGTCCTGATGGTATTGTTGGGGTAATTATTAATGTTTCTCAGAACTTTTCACTGGTTATGAGTGTCCTGCATCAAGACTCTCGTCCAAATATTAAGAATGCAAGAACAAAGATTTCAGGTACTTTGGTTTGGGATGGTGTCGATTATTCAAAAGGTAAGCTTATTGATATTCCTTCTTCAATTCCTTTAAAGGTTGGCGACACTATTATAACAAGCGGTTTCTCTCAAGACTTTCCAGAGGGTATTAAGGTTGGAAAGATAACTACATTTGACAAAGATAAGGGTACTGGTTTCTATGTTGTGGATATTAAGTTCTCGGTCGATTATAATAAGTTAGAATATGTTTATATTGTGAAGAACTTCTTTAAGGAGGAACAGGAAAAACTAACAAAAGATATAAAGAATGAATAAGGATATTTTACTTGGGTTTTTACATTTTATCTTAATTGCAGCCTTTCAGGTCTTCGTTCTTAATGGTATGCACTTTGTTGGTTATATCAATCCACTCATTTATGTTTGGTTTATTCTTATGCTACCAACAAACACTCCTAAGTGGGCTGTCCTTATGCTTTCTTTCTCTATGGGTTTTGTTGTGGATATGTTTTCAGGATATATTGGTCTTCACTGTGCTGTCCTAACCTTTATTGGTTTTATTAGACCCATATTTATTAATGTTTTCTTCTCTGGGAAAGAGATTGAATCGAACCTTAGGCCTTCAATTGCCGAAATGGGTTTATCTAACTTCCTGCCTTATTTGGCAATATTAGTTTTCATACACCACTTCTTCTATTTTACTTTTGAGATATTTAGTTTTGTGGAGATATTCAGAACTCTATTAAGAATTGTTCTTAGTTCTATATCTACAATTCTCATTATCTTGCTTTTTGATTTCATTTTCTTTAAGCAAAAAAAATAGAAAGAGGTTTTAAGATTCTATTCTTCTTCTCTATTATCCTCTAGGCTTTGGGCTTTCTTAATATTTTCGCCTATATTGCTCCATTTAGTTCCTTCTAACATACTTAGATCCATTGTTTCTTGTTCGATATTATCAAGAGTGTCTGTTTTCTCTTGATCAAATTTCTCTCTTTCCTTTCTCTTTGAATAAATAGAATAGACGATTAAAGACAAGAAGAAAAGAACCAAAACTCCAATTAGAGATGAGTAAAAAATACCATCAAGTTGATCTCTCCTATAACCAGAACTTCTTAGAACTATTCCACTACTTAGGATAGCTTTTATTGTTATAAGGATTATGCTTGTGATGATTAGTAAGATATATCCGAATTTAATATTAAACCTATCATTATCTACATACTCTGTTGAAAAGGAAATGAATTTATATTTATTAACAACATAATTCGAGAAGAATAATAAGCTTAGTATTGAGGCAATAAGGATGGAGACTTCATTTATATAGAAAGAAGGACAAATCCATAAAAAAAGGAAAGCAACACCAATTAATGAAGGATAGATAAAGTTAATCCTAACTCCTTCTTTTGCTCTATTAGCCATTGGGTTGAAGAATGGGGAAATGAGAGGAGTGAGAAGTAGTGGAATGCTCATAATTCCAATCAAAGATAATACTACTAAGATTAGTTTTAAATAGAAGTTTGGATATGTTATTCCCATAAAGTCAGACACAAGGTTAGGGCCCCAGAGGTTGAATACATGTCCAAATAGGAAGTCACCAAACAATCTAATAATAGAGTGAAATATAATCCAAAAGAGAAGGGCTCCAAGTGTTTTGTTCTGGGTCTTCTTAGTTGCTATTACTGCTAAAAGTCCAAGTATAAAGACTACTAAGGGAGAGAAGGAAAAGATTGTAAAAACGTTTTCTGAAGATTCCCAAACAGCATCACTGGAAGAGGTTGCTCTTTCAAAATCAATCCTATCAATACCAATAGGGATTGTTATCTGGTTGGTGAAAGATATAAAGGCAGTTGAGAACAAAGAAACATATAGTACAAATATGTAAGCCACAATAAATAATATAGTACTACTTATTGTGTCATTAAAATATCCTGATCTATAAAACTTTTCTTAAATCATAATTTACCATTTCCATCTATAGCAAAAAATACTATCCTTTACCTGAACCTTTAATACTTCTCTAATTTCTGTTAT